>JAXHUT010000027.1:0-2018 GCA_034189405.1 Chloroflexota bacterium | reverse complement strand
TGTGACGGATTATTACGATGTCAATCCTGACTACGGCACGATGGAGGATTTCGAGCAATTATTGGAAGAAGCGCATAAGCGGGATATCAAAGTGATTATGGACCTTGTCCTGAATCACACCGCCACGGAACATCCCTGGTTTCAATCCTCACAGGATCCACAGTCTGAATATAATGATTGGTACGTCTGGTCTGAGGATAATCCACAGACACCGGGTCCGTGGTCACAGAATGTGTGGCACCGAAATTCGTCAAATGGTTTGTACTACTATGGTGTTTTTTGGGGTGGGATGCCCGATCTCAATTACGACAATCCCGATGTCAGCGCCGAGATGATGGCGGTTTCCAGGTTTTGGCTTGAAGAAGTGGGGGTGGATGGGTTCAGGGTGGATGCGGCTCGTTACTTGTTTGCTGATGGATTTGTGCAGCAAGATACCAAAGAAACAATCCAATGGTTTGAAGATTGGCGGTCATTTTATAAAGGGGTCAACCCCGAAGCCCTAACGGTTGGGGAGGTCTGGACCAACCTGCAGGTGACCGCGAAATATGGTCGGGGGATGGATTCCTTGTTTATGTTTGACTTAGCGGAGGATATCAAGAATGCAACTTATTACCCCGATCCTTCACGCATCATAAAATCGTACCTCAACGTCCTTGAATTCTTTCCTGACAACATCTTCAGCACTTTTCTATCCAATCACGATCAGCAGCGTGTGATGTCGCTGTACGATGGGCATATTGACAAAGCCAAGTCAGGCGCTTTTGTTTACCTGACGGGACCAGGTGTACCTTTTATTTATTATGGTGAGGAAATCGGGATGTTCGGAAATAAGCCCGATGAACTTCTCAGAACGCCGATGCAATGGTCGGATGAATCCAATGCTGGCTTTACCTCAGGGACCCCCTGGCAGCCGGTAGACAGCAGTTATCAAGACGTTAATGTCAAGATGCAGGATGAAGATGAATCTTCTTTATTGAATCATTATCGTTCCCTGGTCCATCTGCGAAACCAGCATCCTGTGCTGAGAACGGGGGCGTATCTGCCGTTTACATCCACCTGCCGCTTGATTTATCCCGTCATGCGGGTTAACGACGATGAAACATTGATCCTTCTAGCTAACTTGGATCGTCGGGTGCAGGACGGATGTACGATTTCAATTGAAGAGAGCCCCTTATCGGGTGAATACCAGGTTGAAGCCATCTTTGGCGGTGGCGAATTTGGCAGCATCAACTTTGAAGCGAATGGCGCGCTCGTTGGGTATCCCATTCCGATGAGTTTAGAACCCTGGGAAAGTTTAATTCTTAGTTTGAGAAGATAGAGATATTTAAACGGTGTGGTTTTTAGGCATTTCATGATATTATTGCAGAAATGATCGAATAAACCAGTATCAGCGCGCCGATAAAAATAATTAACCCGATAACACCGCCCAGGATAAATTTAACCCGTTCGCCTTTATCCATACCAGCCCATTGGTCTTTGAGATCCGGGAGGTATTCCCGGTCTGGTTCTTCCCGTGTGAGGAATGCCCCAAGAATCGTCTTTTTGGGTTTTTTATCCAGTTTTTCTTCAGGTTTCTTTTCGGTGTGCATTAAAAGTCAGCATCCTTTTAACAAATTTGCCTGCAATCAATTATAAGCCCGATTTTCCTTCTGTTTGTAGATGCAAAGGTTGTTTATTTCAAATGCCTCTCCAATTTTATTATACAAAGGATATTCGCCATTATTTGTCTAAAAATCCCATTAAATAGAACGGGTGTTATAATATGTTCACTACTAGATGAGATTGAAGAGGAATTTATGGAAGACTTTATTACAATGCAAGGCATCAAACAAGCAGCAGATGCAATCCGTGCGCGAATTGATCTCGAACCAGAAGTGGGTATGATTTTGGGCACCGGATTGGGGAGTTTGGCAGACAGCGTCGAGGATGCGGTTATCATCCCGAACAATCAGATCCCGCAATGGCCGATTTCAACCGTCCAGGGGCATCAAGGGCGATTGGTGATCGGTTACCTTGAG
>JAXHUT010000269.1:0-2807 GCA_034189405.1 Chloroflexota bacterium | reverse complement strand
TTCACCCTCCTCCTTGACCAGGTCTTCATCCGCTGGAATATGCGCAATCGTGAAATTGAGAAGCCCTGTCTCGGGTTCAAAGTAGATACTCTCCCCCAATACCGCACCGGATACACGTAAATTTTGATCCTGCAGATCTTTTTCAGAATGCTGTACTTCCTCAATGGTCATAAAAAATTCTGCTGTTCCTCGAGTTGCGCTGATAATCAAAATGACCACTGCCATTAAAAACAACGCGCCGCTGATGATGAATTTAATCTGGTTTGAACTCAATCCTTTTTTCTTCTCATCTGTCATGTCAAATACCTTTAAAACTTTTTTCCGATCGATTGTATCATTATAACGGATTGGATCACGCTTGGCTACAATATCGATATTTTTTGTCATAATTCAATTAACATTCGTCCTGCTTTGATGACACTTTAATGTTAAAAGGTTGGTTTAATTTACATTCCGCCGTCTGACTTACCTATGGTATATTTTAACCATTCTAATAACTTACAGGAGAACTTATGTACATTGCCATTGAAGGCGTTATTGGCGTCGGGAAAACCACCTTGGCTCGCCTCTTACAAACATCCTTCGACGCAGACCTCTTATTAGAAATCTTTGAAGAAAACCCTTTTCTTAGCGATTTTTACAGCGATCGCGAACGGTTTGCTTTCCAAACACAGATATTTTTCCTGCTCAGCCGTTACCATCAACAACGCAAGGGCGTACCGGAAGCCCTCAAGAATAATCCCTGGTTGATTTCCGATTACACCTTTGAAAAAGACCGTCTCTTTGCTGAGGCAAACCTTTTTGGCGATGAATTAGAAACTTATTTCCAGGTGCATGAGGCTTTAGCGGAAAAAATCATCAAACCCGACCTTATCCTTTACCTTCAGGCAGATACAGATGTCCTCATGCAAAGAATTGCCCATCGCGACCGCCCCTATGAACGCCAGATGGACATCCATTATATCGATACACTCAACCGAAACTACAATGCACGCTTCAAACACTACCCAGGTCAGATTGTCCTGACGATTAACACTAACGAACTGGACTATGTGCGCTACCACGATCACCTGGAACAAATTGAACAGCGTATAAGGCAAACACTAAAATTGTCACCGTTCCAGGAAAGCTTACCGATTGATCTATAGATAAAGGGAAAGATCATGCGAATCACACGAGACTTGCTTCATAAATTCGCCAAACAAACGGTCAGTGCTCGATTGCGAAGTGAACCGGATATACACGCGGCTTACATGATCGGGTCATTGATCGAGAAAGAGCCAATATTAGGTGGGACGACGGATATTGATTTGGTGCTGGTCCATAAATATCAAGCGCCAATAGCACGAGAGTGTACTCCCATAACACCAGATATCTCCCTTGACATTTATCATAAGGTTCGTGAAGACTATACCGATCATCGTGCCTTCCGTCAGGACTCGCTGATGGGTTACCCCCTCACACATTACAACATTATCTTATTTGATAGTGATCATTGGCTTGAATTTATCCAATCCAGTGTTAACGCAGGATTTCACCGATCAGACAATGTGCTGGCAAGAGTCAAAAAATTCTCCAATGCAGCTCGTGAAAACTGGTTTTCCTTGCTGCAAAATCCCGCCGAAACGCATGATGAATGGCTTGACCGTTACCTTGAAATATTATCTCTGGCGGCAAACAGCGTTTCCGGTTTAATAGGAGACCCGCTGACCACACGACGTTTTTTATTGACTCTTCAAGATCGTGTTGAGACCCTTGGGGTTCCCAAAGTACTGGCTGGGTTTTACGGTTTGATAGGTTACAGAAATGAACAAAATGAGAATTTAATAAAATGGGCTAACGCTTTCAAAGAAGACCTGATTTATCTCCCTGAAAAGACAGACGTCCCCGTCCACCTCAATCCCAGTCGACACAGTTATTATATTTCTGGAATTCAGGCATTGGTTAACAGCGCATCACCCGGACACGCCCTTTGGCCTCTTCTGCGAACATGGTTGGATATTCAACTCGCATTGGATGAACCATCGCCAAATGCCCAACAATGGGAAGATTGCCTGACATCCCTTGAATTAACACCAGATCGCACTGCTGAAAAATCTACAGCCTTAGACGCATATTTAGACAGCCTCGATATTGTTATAGAATCCTGGGAAAACACCTATGGGAGCTAATTTTTAAGTCGTTTAAAAAAACATCAATTTTTCCAAAAGCACCCCTTTCCACCTCAAAACTGTGGATAAACCCCATAAAACTGTGGATAACTTATACGAAATGTGGATAACCTGCTCTCGTTATCCAGTAATTTACTAAAGGGTTCTGGATAATTTCTGGATAAAAATGACCTTTTTACAAACTCAAAAACGTACTTTATAAAAGTGTGCTTTTTACCTTACACTATCAACACTAAATTGTGGATAAAAATTAACCTTTTTAATTGTGGGTTTTCATAGCCACCCTTGCTTTTTCCCCTACTTCCCTGGAATCCAAAGCGTTGGCATTGTCATCTCCTTTCGTTATCCACTTTTCCACAAGCCCTACGACGACTACTAAATAAAGACTCTTTAAATAATATATGTGAATAAACTATTTAAAGAATGATCATGTTCAAAAATCTGTTGTGCATTGAATCAAATTTCCACGAATAGGCTTATAAATTAAGGGTATGATCTTTAATGAGGCATTAAAGTGGGATCTCTTAAATAAGCGGCACAGAGGAAGTTCCTTTGTGGTTGTGATCGGTCGTTACTTTTATCACACTCGGTTTGGCTGGGAACCGAGCAACACTTGTAGGATTATGTGACCTTTGA
>JAXHUT010000268.1:0-8057 GCA_034189405.1 Chloroflexota bacterium | reverse complement strand
GAAATATAAAGATATTCCGTAGCTGTAAGGTAGCTGTAAAAAAAGAGCCTTATCTAATTTAAGGCTCTTTTTGCCCCTATATATGGGGGTTTGCGGTACATTTACCGCTATATTTGGCGCCCCCGGCGCGACTCGAACGCGCAACCTACTGATTCGAAGTCAGGTACTCTATCCATTGAGCTACGGGGGCGAGCAAAAATGATTATACCGCGAAATTTATCGATGGGTCAATGAATAATCCTGATCGAAAAATTCTGATCCTCAATTGCAGTGATCCCCCGAATGACGTATACTCAAACAACGACTTTGTAAAATCAGGAGTGTCTAATGACGGATGAACTGGAACTATGGCTGACATCCCCCAAGCTTTATAAAAGAACTTTTTTATACTTAAATGATCACGACGGCTCTGGGGAGATGCCAGAACGTTTCAAACCTGATGTTCGTTTTTGTTTCGCCCTGGTTCCAACTACATTTGTTGAAAAAGAGGTAAACACTTTCAGTAGAAAAAACCCTGATAGCAATCCGGTTTTGTTCGACGATTGTTATCACAATGTTCGCCATTTCTCCACACAGGGTATGAAAACCATCTGGTTCAATCCGGAGGGTAACCTTGTTGAGGATGATTTACCGCGCCATGATGGAGAAATTCAAAGTCTGGACGAGGTGGCGAAGATTTTTTCGCTTCTTCACAATCCCAGCCTGGCGCAATGCCGGGCATGGTTGGATGCCTGGGCGGTGCCAGATAATGTTCGCAGACATTCATCGGTTGTAGCCAGGTCAGCCTATATTCTGGCGGTTAAGATGCAGAATAGGGGCATCGCAGTGGATCCGATTCTGGCGCATCGGGCGGGCTTAGTGCATGATATTGATAAAATTGAGACGCTCAATAAATCGAGTGCTCACGGGAATGTGGGGGCAAGTTTTTTTGTTGAGCAGGGGTATCCACAGATAGCTAAGATTGTCAGGGAACATATCATGTCAACGATACTGGATCCTGATGCAGCTGATCGCAGTTGGGAAAACAAGCTGGTGTTCTTTTGTGACAAATTGGTTGAGGGGGATCAGCTTGTGCCCTTTGATCAGCGACTAGCAGCGCTCAGAACGCGCTATCCGGAATATATGGCGGCGATGCAAAGGGCGGAGAAGCCTATTTGGGATTTGAGTGATGAGATTTGCGAGATTTTGGGATTATCCTCGCATGAGGACTTGATTGAGATGTTAAGAGCGGTGCTGTAATTTAACCTACCCCTAAATCCCCTCCCTGAAGGGAAGGGACTTTTTATTGCGATATGAAATTTCTCGATCCGGAGTGCGGGTTTTAACCCGCAACAAATAGTGATTAGAATCACAATTGCCAATTCGGGATAATAGTTTTATATAAAAATTTGCGGACTGAAGTCCGCGCTCCGGGAAAAGATAAAATTTTATTGTTGGCAGAAATTGAGTAATTCAATCAAAGGTAAAAGGCTGTCCTTGAAGTAAATGTAGGACAGCCTAACATTTTGTTATGACCTACCCCTAAATCCCCTCCCTGAAGGGAAGGGACTTTAATGGGGGTAGGTTGATTTTTCTTATTCTTCTAAAAACTGCTCTGCAAAGTGGCAGGCGACCTCATGCCCGGGACGCAGCTCACGCAGCTGTGGTTCCTCTTGTGAGCAGATTGCTTGGGCATAGGGGCAGCGGGGGTGGAAACGGCAGCCGGATGGTGGGTTGATAGGGTTGGGGATTTCACCTTTAGGCATGGGCTCTTCCCGGCGTTCGTGCGGGTTAGGTACAGGAACAGCAGCCAGAAGCGCTATGGTGTAAGGGTGGAGCGGGTGAGCATAGACTTCAGTCAGGGTGCTTATTTCGACGATCTTGCCCAGGTATAAGATGGCGATGCGATCACAAATATACTTTGCTGTCGCCAAATCGTGGGTGATGAAGAGGTAAGTCAGATTGAATTCGTTTTTTAACTGCACCATCAAATCCAGTAAAAGCGCCCTGACACTTACATCCGCCATGGCAATCGGTTCATCTGCCAATATCAGGTCGGGTTTTGTAACCAGGGCTCGGGCAATCACCACCCGTTGACGCTGACCACCTGATATTTGGTGGGGGAACTTATTGTAGAAAAATTGAGCAGGGCTCAAGCCAACTTTGTCCATAATGTCAAATACGATATCCCTGTGCTGGTGTGATGTCTCGGGATAGTGAATTTCAAGGCCCTGCCTGATGGCATCACCCAAAGACATACGTGGGTTCAGAGAGGCTAATGGGTCCTGGAAGATGACCTGCATCCGACGGCGCAGCTTCCGAAGCTCTTCTGAACTGAGGGTGGATAGGTCAATCCCATCAAAAACCACTTCCCCTTCCGTTTTTTCTTCAAGCCCGATGGTTAACCGACCAATGGTTGTTTTTCCGCTGCCGCTCTCGCCAGCCAGGCCAAGAACTTCACCGCGACGGATATTAAAGGAAACACCGTCGACCGCCCTTACAAAATCGCGTTCTTTGACAAATAACTGGTCTATAAAACCGGTTTGAACGGGAAACCATTTTTTCAGGTTTTTGATTTCAACCAGGTAATCTTCGTCATGTCCATTGGTTCTTATTTGTTCATTCGTCATGCTTCCGCCTCAATGGTTTCAGATTCTTTTTCAGGGTGGTCAATGTACAACCAGCATTTTACAAACCTTCCAGTGATCACCTCTTCTAAATTGGGTTCAAGTTCTGTGCAAATGGGCATAGCGTAGGGGCAGCGGGGGTGAAAGCGGCATCCTGTAGGTGGATGTGTCAGGTTGGGTGGTTCACCGGGCATTTTGTAAAGTTCTTCGGTGTCGTCGAGTTTGATATTTGGAATGGATTTGAGTAATCCTTTTGTGTAGGGGTGAAGGGGATTGTCAAAGATGGGTTCCACGTCCCCGATTTCCATGACATGCCCGGCATACATCACAACGATTCGATCGGACAGCTCGGCAACCAATGCAATGTTGTGGGTAATTACCAACAATGAGACACCAAAATCCTCTCGGATTTTATTGAGTTGATCAGTCAATTTTGCTTCGACAATGACATCCAGAGAAGTGGTGGCTTCATCCGCAATAATCAGGTCCGCATTGAGGACCAAACCCAGGCCAACCATCACCCTTTGTCGCATGCCGCCCGAGAGTTGGTGTGGATAGTTATCCATCCGTCGTTTTTGAATGCCAAGCTTTTGGATTAATTTCTGTGCACGTTGCAATGCAGTTTCAGTTTTTGTTTGAGGTTCATGAACCTGGATGGCTTCGATGATATGTTCATCGACTCTTTGAACGGGGTTCAAAGATGTCATGGGATCCTGAAAGATCATGCTGACCTTTCGACCGCGAAAGTCGCGCATCTGGTTTTCGTCATAGGTCATAATATCTTCACCCTGGAAGATGATCTGACCGCTAGTAATTTTTCCGGGGGGCTGGATCATGCGCATGAGCGCTTTTCCCATGGTGCTTTTGCCGCAGCCGCTTTCACCAACCAGACCGATGATTTCCCCTTTGTAAATGTCAAAAGAAACATTATCGACAGCGCTAACCTGACCTAACCTGGTTTTATATTCAACAGACAGATTTCGGATTTCTACAAGCAATTCTTTTTCAGCCATATCATTGCTCCGTAAGCCGGGGATTTAAAATTTCAGACAGGCTTTCACCCAGCATACTGAATGAAAGTGTGACAAGGGTTACCATTAAGCCGGGATAGGTGATCAACCACCAGGCGCGCCGGACATAGTCCTGACCTCGGGCAAGGTCAATGCCCCAATCAGGCGTATCGGGTGGGAGGCCAAAACCAAGGAAGCTTAAGCCAGCTTCTGTCAAAATCGCGTCGCCCACATTTACAGAGAAAATGATCACCACAGAGGGGATGACGTTGGGGAAAATGTATTTTGTCAGGATTTTTGTCCATTTAGTGCCCACACTGCGGGCAGCTTCGACATAAAGTTCTTTTTTGACCGACAGGGTTTGACCTCTGACGATCCGGTAATAAGTAGGGACGTAGAGTACGGCTATCGAGACAATGATATTTCCGATGCCAGCACCCAAAACTGCTGCAATGGAAATCGCCAGAATCAATCCCGGAAAGGAATACAGGCTGTCCATAAGGAGGGTCATTACTCGGTCAAATGGGCCGCCGACAAAACCGCTTACCAACCCGAGGGGGACGCCCACAAGGAATGAAACGATGGCAGAACTGAGACCAACGATTAAAGCGATGCGGGTGCCCCAAATAATTCGGCTAAGGATATCCTGACCGATCTGATTTGTCCCCAAGACAAACCCTTTTTCACCTGCTTCACGGAGTGTGCTCACAACCTGGAGGGATGGGAAATTTTCGAGGGTGGCTCCCAATTCTTCTGGAGAAGCAATAAAACCGTCAATTTCTCCTTCTGCCAGGGATTGTAAGCCCTCTTCAAGGGTTTCATAACGCTGCTGGCGAGGTTGGTAGCGCACCCCCTCCGGTGCCTCATCATTCAGATTATCTGTGACTTCGCGCATTGCCTGGCTGGCTGCACTGCCAATGATAAACCCAATATTATTTGTTTTATCGGCAATATCTCTAAAGACGATATCGCCGCTTTCAATGGGAGTTATCAAAAGATAAGGCGCAGGAGGTTCACCAGGTTCTAACAGGGAAGGTCCAACCTCTGCCCTGGGGTCATAAGGTGCAAACCATTGTGGAAAAATCCCAACAATAATAATAAAGATTAATAAAACCGCGCTGATGACGACGAACCACCAATCCCCACCGTACCATTTTCGTGCCAGAAACAGTTTACGCACAAATCCGACTTTATCAAGATCGAGGAGCCATTCTGGAACCTCCTCCGGCGTTGGGTTGATTTCATTATTGAATTTTTCTGGTTCCATAAAGTGTTACTCCAAAACCTTTGTGTTTTTAGTATCGAATACGAGGATCAATGAGTGCATAAAGGATATCCGTCAACAAGCTGATCAATGCCACAAACAACGCAAAGATTCCGATGGTTGCCTGGACGGCTGTGTAATCTCTCAGCTCAATTCGTTCAACAAGATACCGTCCGACGCCCGGCCAAGAAAAGGTCGTCTCTGTGAGGACTGCCCCAGCCAGTAGAATAGCAAATTGAAGTCCAAGCAAGGTCATAATCGGGATGAAGGTATTCCTGAGTGCGTGTTTATAAACAAGCCGTTTTTCAGGGATGCCCCTGGCTCTTCCAGCGGTGATGAAATCAGATTGGAGCATTTCGATCATATTTACGCGGGTTAGTCTCACGAAAACACCGGATAACGCCAAGCCTAAGGTGACCGAGGGCATGATGAGGTGCGTTATTGCTGATTTTAGCGCAGGCCAATTTTTGGATAAGATTGCATCAAGTACATAAAAATTAGTGACGGATTCAAACTGGGTTAATAATAAGGTATCCATCCGTCCTGAAAGGGGAAGAATTGGAATCCGGACAGCAAAAAAAATCTGGAAAAGCAATCCCATAAAAAATATAGGGATTGAATAAATAACAATACTCAATACACGGATAATGTAATCCATTGGTTTTTTTCGATTTTTAGCCGCGTAGGCACCGAAAAAGATCCCGATAATCGCTGTGAGTGTTATTGCCGGGATGGTCAATTCAATGGTTGCGGGTAATCTTTCGCCAAGCTCATCCTTTATCGGTCGCTCCCCCTGGGTTAATGCATTCCCAAAATCAAGGGTTACCATATCCCAAAGGAAATCAAAATATTGGACGTAAAGCGGCCTGTTCAAGCCCAGGCGTTCTCGGAGAACATTCGCTTGTTCTTCACTCACACGTGGACCGAGCTGAGAACGAATAGGGTCACCTGGTAAAACTCGCATAACAAAAAAAACCATCGTCACCAAGATCAGGACCATTGGGATTGTCAATAATAAGCGAGTGATTAAGTATCTACGCAATGAAGAAGACATAATGATACTTTCTATGATTGCTTAATAACGGATTTGCAACTGGGGGCGAGATTATCCTCGCCCCCAGTGCGTCCTTGCAACTTGTTGGGCTTTACAGTGATCGTGACAAGATAATTTTTGTCTTTGTCATATCAAATAAGTAAAGCATGTTTTTCAATATTCATTACTCACGAACTTCAAATGTGTGATTGAAGACCATGTAGCGTAATGCTGGTGCATCAATCGTATCAACGGTAACACCTTCAACTTCTTGCAGCCGGATGGCTTCAACAGGTCCGAGAGTCCGCCAAGCAACGTCAATCTCGCCGCTCTCAACCGCGTTTGACATGGTGGTTGGATCTGCGAAGTATCTAATGATCACGTTTGGTATTAAGGGCGTTTCACCGAAATACTCAGGGTTGGCTTCGAGAACCATTTGCTCACCTGGGCTGTGGGAAACCATTCTGTAGGCACCAATGCCATCAATGACGTCCGGGAATTGGACGATCTCATTCTCAACAAAGGTTGTCGGGTTGGTGACTACAAAAGGCGCTGTGGCAGACAAAGCGGGGAAGAAGCCAAATGTGTCCTTGAGGTGGTAGGCGACGGTCAGTTCATCTACAGCTTCAACATCTACAACATAAAGCTGGATCAGACCGGATACCTGGCCTTCAAGGTTGTTCAGTCGGTTCCAGGAATCGACGTAATTTTGTGCGGTGACAGGCGTCCCATCTGCAAATGCCAGATTATCCCTGAGCGTGAATGTGTAGGTCAGACCATCGTCACTAATCTCTGGCATAGCAGCAGCTGCGCCAGGTACAAGCTCCGAAGTGCCGGGGGTGTAGGATAATAAAGCAGCACCTGTGTTTTTGATGATTTCCCAATCATGCGTTGCATAGGCATCACTCGCATCAAGGCTGTTAACCTCATCGGTGGTTCCGATGATGATGGTGTCTGTGCTGCCAGAGGCAGGCTGGGCGTCATCACCAAAGCTCAGAACATGGTAGTTGAATTCGAAGGGAGGACCAACAACTACACCTTCAATACCTGTTCGGTAGGAAACAAATTCAGGTTCCCAGAACAAGGGGATGGTTGGTACTTCTTCTGCATATAGATCGCCAATTTGCTGGTAGAGCGATTCTCTTTCAGCTGGATCAGCGGACGCGGAAGCTGCCTGCAAGAGTGAATCCATTTCTTCGTTGCAGTAGTTGACACCGTTGTCCGGTGATTGTAGACAGGAGGCAAATGGGGATAGCCAGTTCTCAGGGTCAGCAAAGTCCGGGAACCAACCCAGGATAAAGAACGGGAGGTCGCCAGAAACAAAACCTTCAACATATTCAGCCCAGTTCATGCTGTTCAGGTTAACCGTCATCAAACCGGTTTCCTCGAGCTGTTCTTTAATGACTTGCATGACATCCGCTGTGGTTGTGCCGTAGTGTTCCGGGGGGAACCATAGGTCAAAGACAAAAGGATTGTCCTCTGTGTAACCCTCGGATTCTAACAATGAAATCGCCATGTCAATGTCACGTGTGCCGTATTTGTCGAAAAAAGGCTGTGTGGCATAGGGGTAGCCATCTGGGACCATGTGGTAAGCGGGGATGTTGCGGCCTTCGAACACGCGGTCAACAATGTCCTCGCGATCAATAGCTGCAGCTACCGCCTGGCGGAGATTCTTGGTCCAAAGATATTCGGTTCCTTCAGGTTCTTCAACGACGGGTTCATCTGTCGCTTCGACAGGTTCATCAGTCTCTTCAATAGGTTCGTCAGTCTCTATAACTGGCGCTTCTGTTTCAGTCGTTTGTTGGCAGGCACCAAGCACGAGGCTTGAGAGCAGCATCACAACAATAAGTAATAGGTATTTCTTCTTCATTTTTTCCTTCTCCTTCAAAACTAGTTAGTGATTGTTCTAAACCTTAAATGCAACTTATTTTTACTTACAGCTTCACCTCCTAACTTGAGAATAAATTATCCGATGAAAAACTGATTGTTTTTATCGCTAATTGGGGACAGATAATAACGAAAAAGCTACAATGAAAACACTTACAATATATTTTAATTAACTAGACACGACATCGCAAGATTGATTTTATTAATTATAATTTATTTTGATTATTTTATCATATTTCCAAAACTTGTAATAGACA
>JAXHUT010000267.1:0-5316 GCA_034189405.1 Chloroflexota bacterium | reverse complement strand
TGAATGATGCCCTGGACAATTCTTAATTGATCTTCACCAAAAATTTGAGCATTTTTCTCATTTGATCCCTCCTGCTTTTCGTTGACAAGCAAAAATGCGCCTAATAATTCATTCCTGGAAACTAGGGGCAGCAGGGTTAGCGTGTGTTTTGACAACTCTTGTGCTAATTGAGGAGGCAGGTTGAGGTCTTGTTCTGGCGCTTCGATTTTTAACGATTGTTGGTTTTGTATCAGCTCTTGCAAGAGGGGTGTGTCCATCACTGGATAGGGCAGTTTAGGGAGCTCAGCAACCTGAGGAGAATCTATGCCGTACATATCATATAGGGTAAACAAGTCGCTGTTGGATTCCCTTAAGAACAATGCACAACCCTTGACGCCCACAACCAGGGGTGTGATGCGTACAATTGTCGCGATAAGTTCATCAAGATTTGTCAATGATTGTGTTGCCTGGGCAACTTGCAGGAGAATAGTGGAAATCCAGGCTTGTTCCTGGGATGTTTTGAAAAGGCGATTGTTTTCGATGGCAATGGCAGCATAACTCGCAAAGGCTGATGTGATTTTCCGGGATTCGAGGCCGTATCGTCCTGGCGTGTGGTGAATTAAAGTAATCATCCCTAAAGTTTCATCACCCGTCACGAGAGGGGCAGCAATGGAAGAATAGTCACGATCCAACTTATATTTATTACCTAAAGGCCCAATCGGATCTTGTGGCTCTCGAATGGTTGGCTGTTTTTCCGCCAATGCGTTTTTCACCCATTCATCAGGGTGCAGGATAATTTTATCGAGCCCTTCAGTTTGATAATCGTCAGCAGCCTGAAAAGCTGCCAATACCATATCGCGTGATTCTATGGAATCATACGCCTGTGATTCTTGGTCAAACAACCAGATTCCGGCGATGTCACATGGTAGATTTTTATGAAGCTGGACGAGGATGGCATCCATTACTTCTTGAAGGTCTGCATTTTTAGAAAGCAGGCTGGCAACATCGCGCAAGCTTTCAGCCACCTGGCGGCGCCATTTTTCGGAGCGATAAAGGCTTGCATTGCGTATAGCAATTGCCAGGTTGTCAGCCAGGGTCTCCATCACCTGCTGGTCTTCGCAGGAGAATGCTTTCTTTTCCTCGCTTTGGATATCGAGAACACCAAGAACATCGCCAGCAAAGGTGAGGGGAACCGCCATTTCGGACCCTGAAAACGCTTTTGCAAAGGGTGATTGCAGAAAAAGGGGATCTTTCTCGACGTCATTTATTCGTTTTGTTTTTCCATCTCGAGCAGCAGCAGGGAGGACGCCCATCTCTGCATTTAGATCATAGGACACACCCGCCTGCGAATATAAAGCCGTTCTGTCGCCGCTGCCAGCTTTGAATATCAGCCTTTGCTGAACAGGGTCGATTGTATAAATATGTACGTAAGGAAAATCAAAGCGCGCATTGATTAAATCAACAATTTTTTGTAACAATTCATTTGTATCGAGGATGTAGGTGATTGCGCGTGAGACCTCGGACACAGCCGCCAATTGTTCAGCCCGGTTGTGAGCTTCCTGGTAAAATAGGGTACTCTTAATAGCGATGGCAATATTGTCCGCAAGTGCCCTGAGTACAAGCAGGTTGTCTTCATCAAAGGCGTCGTACTCGTCTGACTGGACGTCAAATACACCCAAAACATCGGCTTCAATTTTTAGGGGAAGAACTGCCTCAGATTTTGTTTCTGCTAAGGAATTAACAATTTGATACCTGGGTTCCAGAGATACATCATTGGCAATAACTTCCAAGCCAGTTTCAGCAACGTGTCCAATGATATGCTCGCCAAGGGCAAAACCCGGATGCATGTCATTTTCAAATTCTGGCCGCGCTCCTTGGTCTGATCCTGCGCTGTTTTTGAAGTGAAGTCGACCGGTCTCCTGGTTGACAAGAAAAATGGCAACATAATAGAAATTGAAAGTATCCTGAACCAGCTCTGTAATCCTCTTGGTCAGAGAACCCAATTCTGTAATTTGTGAGATTTGGGCTGAGACTGAGCGCACAAGGGCAAGTTGCTTTTGACGCCAATTTTTTAACTCGGTTTGAAGATTTCCATAAATTGCCATCGCAGCTACTGATGTGACGGCCTTTAACTGGGATAAATCACTTTTGGAAAGTGGTGATTGATGATTAATGATAAGGAAACCAATATCCTCGTCCCCATAATTCATCGATGATAAGGTCCAGTATTCATCACCCCTTTTCAGGACGTGGATCTTAATTTCAGTGCTAATTTCATTCGTAAATATTTCTGATGGATCAAAAGGAAATGAAGTTTGATATTCAGATTGTTCTTTGTTTTTAAGTCGATTTTTTAACCAAACGTAGGATTTTCCACCAAAATATTTTTGCAGAAAAGGGATCAAATGGGCTTTTTGTGCCTGATAATCCCCCAAAGAAGCCAATATATTACCCAATTCTACGATTTGGTAGCAAGTGAGATCCATCTTTTTACGAGGCTCTTGAAAGTCGGCCAAGATTACGACCTTTTGTTTTTCACAAGGGTGAGTTTGTTCCCTTTTTCTTCAGAAAATTCGAAAATAACTTGATCCATTAAATTTCGCATGAAAAAGATCCCAAGCCCACGTTCTTTACGATTTTCAAGGGATGAATTAATGTTGGGCTGGGGTACGTCATTTGGATCAAATGGTTTACCCTTGTCTCTGAGAACAATATGTAAACTATTTTCTTTTTCATTAACTTTGATGATAATCGTTCCTAAATCCTCTCCACGATAAGCATGATCGATAATATTAGAGCAGGCTTCATCCACGGCAGTTTGAATGGCGTAAACATCATCGGGATTAAAGCCAGCTTTTTGTGCTTGTTTGACAATGAATTTACTAATAAGTTCGAGACTTTTGAAATTCCCGGGAAAGGTTTTTGTTACCATGTGATTTTTTCCTAAAACCTGTCGATAGCGGCGGTTGTGTTGTCAACAAATTCAAAGAGCTGTTGAAAGCCAGACAACTTGATATTGGCGTATACCAAATCTGGAACTTCAGAAAATACGATTTTGCCGATTTTATTTTTTAATAATTGTTTTTGAATGTTTACGAACATTAAAATGCCAGTACTGGAGAGGAAGTTAACATCGCTCAGATCCAAGACGAGGTTGTGATGATCATCATCTATCAATGTTTGCAGCGCTTGTTTGATTTTTGGGGTTGTATAACTGTCAATTCTACCGGTGATCTTGATTGAATTACAATTCTGGTGTTCTTTGATGATGATTTCCATTATTAATCCATTCGCCTTATAATTTGGTGATATTATAACATGGTGATGATTGAATGATTTTTTATTATCCGAAAAAACATTGATTACAACATGGGAGATATCATGGCAGAACCATTGCAGGGATACCGAATCAAAGACCTCCAGGAATCACAGCGCCCTCGTGAACGCCTTGAAAACCAGGGTGCGGAAGTTCTTAACGATGCAGAATTAATTGCTATCTTGCTGCGGGTAGGTATGAAGGGGGCAAGCGCGGTTCAAATTGGGCAGCGGTTGTTGTATTTGTTCGGGGGATTGGATGGTTTGCATCGGGCAAGTTTTGCTGAGATGTGCGAGGTTGAGGGGGTGGGCCCGGCAAAAACAGCACAAATCAAAGCAGCCATTGAGGTGGGCAGGCGCATTTCCAAGAAAAAGCCAGAAGAACGCCGGTTAATTTCCAGCCCGCAAGATGTTGCTGACCAGGTTCAGTATAAAATGGGGGTTTTGGAGCAAGAAGAATTGTGGGTTTTGTTGCTGGACACCCGAAATCATCACTTGCGTACCGAACATCTTTATCGTGGGTCGCTCAATGCAAGCACCGTCCGTCCGGCAGAAATTTTCAAGGCTGGTATCCGACACAATGCTGCGGCTTTGATTGTTGTTCATAATCATCCTAGCGGTGATCCTTCACCCAGCCCTGAGGATGTCAACCTGACCAGGATGTTGATTGAGGCAGGAAAGATGTTGGAATTGCCAGTATTAGACCATGTGGTGGTGGGTTCTCGGGGAACGGCTTCGATCAAAACCCTTCATCCAGGTTTGTGGGCAGCTTGAGCATCCGATAAGCTTGACGAAAATCATCTGGATAATTTGCAGAGAATTTAAGGATTTTCTCCGTTGTTGGGTCCGGGAAGCTTAGGCTGCGAGCGTGCAACATCATCCCTTCATCAAAAGAGGTTTTTATGTTTGCGCGATATCTGCACATTCATTCAAGAGAAACCTGTGTAAGGTTACTTGATTCGTCAACGGCGAGTTGAAACGATGTCCCCTAATCTTAAAAAATCGATCCCCTTGTCCCGATAAGCCATTTTCCACGTCTTATCTTATATAGTGATCGTACGCGAAAAGTATTTTCATCGGCAATAAAGACGAGGATCAGTGAGGAGTTTATGGTAGAACCCAACAATGCCATTCGAACCCTGTTTAAATACCAGCCAGAATCTGAAATGGAGGTCGTACGGGAAGCCTGGCGTGACCCCAAAGCTTTTGGGAAACTCTACAAGTTGTATGTCAATCGGATTTTCGGATATCTCTTCAGCAAGATCCAAAACGTTCAGGAAGCCGAAGACTTAACCGCACAAACATTTTTGGCGGCTTTTGAATCCTTTGACAACCTTCGCAATGAAAACTATTTTTCTTCCTGGTTATTCACGATTGCACGGCACAAAGCTATGGATCATTTTCGGACACGAAAAAACATTGAACCTTTACAGGAAGAGGTGTTGACCTCGAAGGAAGGAGATCCCCTCTCCAGGGCGATCCGCTCTGAGCAAGCGAGAGTCGTTTCAGTTTTGATCCAGGAATTATCTGAAGATGACCAGGAATTACTCCGGCTGCGTTTTGTTGCTGAGTTGAGTTTCCCCGAAATTGCACGAGTGGTGGATAAAAACACAGAAGCCGTCAAAAAAAGTACATATCGTCTGTTAACAAGGTTAAAAGAACAACTGGAGGTCAATTATGAACAACCCACATTCAAAAGTTCCCTTTGAAGAAATCGTGCGCGATTCCTTTGCCGTTCCTGAGGTGCGCACAGGATTTGTTGATCAACTTTATGATGACTTGAACTTTCAAGCAGAAAAAAAGCGGGTAAACCACCGCCAGCACTTTCTGTTTCGACCAATTTCAGTGATCGCTTCTGCGCTCCTCTTCCTGCTTGTTGTGACCACGTTGCTGATTGGTCCCAACCGGGTATACGCAGAGATCATGAAGGTTTTTGGTTACATCCCCGGCGTTGGTATCGTGGATCAGAGCAGTCCCATCCGGATTCTGGCTGAACCAGTCAGTCTCACCCGGGATGGAATC
>JAXHUT010000266.1:0-11231 GCA_034189405.1 Chloroflexota bacterium | reverse complement strand
TTTTGCATGCTGAACGCAGCGCTACATATTGTGGGATATGGTCGTCGTCAATAGGCGTTTCTACATCAATCAAGACGATATCCGCGTCTGTCAGTTCTTCATAATCTGTTGTTGCCCTGAAGTTTTCAAGATGAAAAACCAGATTAAGAAGATCCGATAATCCGGGTTCTTTGCCCTCTATCGGTGAAATGCCTTGATTGATTAAATCGACGCGATCTTGTTTGAGATCAACACCGACAACTTTAAAGCCTGCCTCCGCAAGCATGCATGCAACGGGAAGACCAACATAACCCAAGCCAACCACGGCAACTTTTGCTTCCTTGTTTTTGATTTTTATATTTAGAGATTGCAGTTGTTTCATATTTATCTTCTAACAATACCTCAGGGATTTATAATCCGATGTTCTGTTCCGGATTTTACAATTATCTTTGCCAACTCAAGCGCCCGCAAGCCATCTTCCCCGGTCACAGGAACCTGATTGTCATCCTCAATTGCACCCAAGAAAGCTTCCTGTTCAGACCTTAAGGGTTCCTTTTTGGGAATAATATGGCGGATCATCTGTCCTTCTCTGACCCCTCGCAATACCCGGAGATTATCCCATTCACTGCCTGATGAAACAGGATTCTCGAAAAAAAATAAGTCCTGTGTTAAATAATCACAGCGATATAATCCACGTTCACCAGTGACAATAAACTCTCTGATTTTTGTTGGGGTCAGCCAATTTATGGCCAATGTCCCGACAATACCGTCAGAAAATCTCACCAATCCAGTCAGCAAATCTTCATATTTGCTGTGGATGTGCTTTTCAGTTTCGGCATAGACCCTGATGATTTCTTTTTTAGACACAAAACGCATCACATCCAAATCATGAACTGCAAGATCCACAACCACGCCCACATCAGCAACACGAGCCGGAAAAGGACCCTGGCGATGGGCGTCCATCTGGAATATTCGTCCAATCTTTCCTTCGCTAATATGTTTTTTAAGGGTAATAATTGCGGGATTAAATCGCTCAATATGACCGATCATCAATTTGACATTTTTCTTTTTTGCAGCATCGATAATCGATTGACCTTCCTCAATTGTGAAGGATATTGGCTTCTCTATAAGCAGAGGAATCCCACGTTCAATAATCTCCAAAGCGATATCATGATGATAAATGGTAGGAACCGCCAATGTTACTGCATCTGGCTTGGTTTCATCCAAAAGAACTTTATAATCGTAATAGGCTTTCGTGCCATACTTGTTTGCAATCTTCTCGGCGGTGCCGTGATCAAAGTCCGCAACACCGACCAAATCAGCGTTAGGCAGTTCCCAATAGATTCGGGCATGATTTTTCCCCATCGACCCAACACCAATTACAGCCGTTTTCAATGTCATAGTTTATTCACCTCAGTAACAATCTTTTCTAAATCATCTTGACTGACCTGGGGATGAACCGGGAGCGAGATGACCTGCTTTGCTAATTTCTCAGCAATCGGCAAGTGATAATCCCCAACAATGTCACGCATATACCCTTGTTGATGCACAGGTACCGGGTAAAAAATTCCCGTACCAATGCCAGCCTCGTTGAGTTGTTTCACAGCAGCATCACGATCCCTGTCGCCATCAACCCGAATGGTATATTGATGCCAAACATGTTCATAATTCGGTTTGACTTTGGGTGTGATCACAGAATTTATATTCTCATTTAAATATTTCGCATTATATTGACGAGCAACCTTGAATGCTTTTAAGCGCTGCATTTGTGCCAACCCAATTGCCGCATGCAGGTCACTCATCCGAAAATTGTACCCCAGCATATCGTGATAGTAACGCACCTTCATACCATGATTGCGGATTAAGCGGCACTTCTCTGCAATGTCTTCATCATCGGTTGTGATCATGCCGCCTTCACCAGACATAACATTTTTGGTTGCATAAAGAGAAAATGTTCCTGTGCCAAAACTGCCAGCCGATTTCCCCTTAAATTTTGCATCTACTGCCTGGCATGCATCTTCAATGACTATCAAATTATGACATTTAGCGATATCCATTATGGCATCCATATCACATACATAGCCATAAAGATGGACAGGCAGGATAGCCTTTGTATTCGATGTTATCGCATCTTCAATTAATTCAGGATCAATATTAAAAGTTTCAGGATCGATATCTACAAAGACAGGGGTTGCACCCGTAAAAAGGATGCTGTTCGCAGAGGCAATAAATGTAAATGGCGTTGTAATTACCTCATCCCCTGGGCCAATATCGTGGGCTAATAATGCGGTGTGCAGGGCTGTAGTCCCGGATGTTGTCGCAATGGCGTGTTTCACATGACAAACTTCTGCGAAGGCTTCTTCCAAAGCTGCCACTTTTGGGCCCTGTGCCAGCATGCCTGATTCCAGCACCTCGATGACAAGCTTCTTCTCTTCATCCCCAATAATGGGTTTTGCAATTGAGATCATTGATTTTTGCTCCTGTTCAAACTTGAGATATCAGGTCAATTTTTTATATTCTGAATAAGGGATTTTAATTTCTGCCTTGCATTTTGGGCAAACCATCAGAACTTCATCCAGAGGGTCGCATAATTCAAAGCGCGCTTCACTTTCAGCAGAGCTTTCAAGTTTTTCACCGCAGGGGCAAACAAAACCATATAAACGGGCAGGATTGCCAATCACCAAACCATAATCTGGTACATCCTTCGTGACGACCGCGCCTGCACCTATCATTGCCCATTCACCCAAAACAGTCCCGCATATAATGGTCGCATGCGCACCTATGGAAGCACCTTTTTTTACCAGTGTTTCACTGATTTCCCAATCCTCCCCAGCCTTTAAAGTGCCGTCCGGCTTGATTGAACGAGGCAACTTATCATTTGTAAACACACAATGAGGACCACAAAAAACGCCATCCTCAAGGGTAACACCGTGATAAACCGAAACCCCATTTTGGATCTTAACGTTGTTTCCAATTTTTACACCAAAGTCAATGTAAACGCCTTTACTGAGAATACAATTTGACCCTATTTGTGCATTTTCTCGAACCTGGCAATGCTGCCAAATCTTTGTTCCAGAACCAATAACAGCCTCTGAGGAAACATCTGAAGTAGGATGAACATAAAATTCTCCGGTCATAAGGTAAGCCTCGTAAGCAAACGATATTTCAAAATCAAAATCATGGATTATTTTACCAGACATTGAAGATATCAAAAACAATTGATAATCCAATGAAGTTAACGCCAGTATACTTTTTCACCTCAACTGTTCGAGTCTTGCTATAAGGCGCTTGACCACAAGCATGTGGTAAAATCGAAAGCGTGAAATTTAGCCATATTTTCACAGTTTCCATTATTCTTCAAGACCTTTGTACTACTTTTTGTTTAATGAACTCAAAAACGATATTTAAACTTCGCTCTATATTCCTCTCTCCTAATTCCAAACTGGAACTGTGGTTGAGAACGCAATATCACCGCCTTAACAAAACCCGCCTCTTTTTCAGATTTCAAGATTGGAAGGCAAAAAGATCCTATCATAATCAACGTATTGCACAAAGGGAACTAACTTTAAATGGGAGCCAGACGCTTGATAGGAAACTCAAGATTACATTTCTGATTTCTTACCCTGGAAATAAAAAAAAGGAACTTCTCAAGACTTTGAAATCAATCCAAGATTTAGAAATAACTTCTTGGGAAATCATTATTTCTCCTCATCAAAATGACAGCAAAAGCCTCATACCCACAGAACTAAATCAAGATCCACGCATTAGGGTTTCAACCTCAGACACAAAGGGGGTTATTGATTTAGTCACCGGGGATTATGTTTTAATCTGTGAAGCAGGTGATGTTTTTTTTAAGGATTTATTGTCTTATTTTATAAAATACCTTTCTGAGGATGAAAGTGTGGATTGGTATTATTACGATTGCGAATATTTCGATGAAAACTCACGGGAAATCACCCCCTTGTTTAAACCGCCCTCACTCTCTCCCGAATTACTGTTGTCAATAAATTACCTTTCTCGAGGTTTGTTTGCCGCATCTTATCTTATTGAGAACAGCACTTCAAGCGCCATAGAGAATAATCTCTTAGACCTAGAATACGCTCTGGCCTTAAAACTATGCGAAAACAACGGAATAATCAAACATATCCCGCAAGTACTTGTTAGACAGACTGGCTTAGTTAAACCTGATACACAAAAAAAACAAAGGGTTGCAATTTCGCATTTAAAACGACTTGGTTTAAAAAATATATCCGCTCAACCGACGCCTTTCGGCACCCATTTTACCTGGTTTTCATCAAACCCATCCGTAGCTATTATCATGCCCTCAACTAACAACAGGGATTTAATTGAGCCATGTCTAAAATCGCTATTCAAAAATACAAATTATAATAATTTTTCAGTTCACATCATTGATAATGATAGTGATGATCCTAATACCCTTTCTTTTTATCAGGAAATTAAAACAAATCCAAAGATCAAAATCCATCCCTACCATAACGAATTCAATTATTCTGAAGCCAATAATCTGGGCGCTGCCCAATCAAATTCTGATTTGCTCTTATTTTTGAATGATGATATGGAAGTTCACAACACAGAGTGGCTGTCAGAACTTGTCCAGTGGGCAGAACGTCCTGAAATTGGTGTTGTCGGCACGAAGTTAATTCGGGAAAATCGGATCATTCAACATGCGGGCATCATCATCGGATTGAACGGATTTGCTGGGCACATCTATCTGAATGCACCAGAACACTATCAGGGCCTCTTTGGTTCAGTTGATTGGTATCGAGATTTTATGGCTGTAACCGGTGCTTGTCAAATGATACGGCGGGATGTCTTTGAGGAAGTCCAGGGGTTTGACGAAGGGTACAAGCTGGCTTTCGGCGATATTGATCTATGTCTTCGAATACGTAATTTAGGCTATCGTATCGTATACACACCCTTTGCAAGCATCTTCCACTATGAAGGCCAATCCCGTGGGTATGCCACCCCTAAAGAGGATATTATCAGGGGCTTCAATGAGATGAAATCTGCCTTGTTCGTTGAAGACCCCTACTTCTCTCCGAATTTGACTTACACTCGTATTCCAAAATATATCATGAACTCAAGGTCACCCGGTGAACTGGAAAATTTAATGGAAATTCGTAAAAATTTTTACTTAAAGAATGAGTAGCACCCAACTTACATTAAGGCTCGCTTCCATAACTAACCTGCGCTTTTTATTTTCTAAAAGTTGATCATAAAAGTCTCAACCTCAATAAGCCTGAATGGTTTTAATAATGATCAATTTTCGAAAAATCATCATTGACTCCACTGCAAAAGTCTTAATTGCAAATAGGACAGTCCAAAATCTCTAACAAGTTAAATTTCTAAATTTGTCCCCGCAAGCTTTTCAATAACGCCCAAAACAGCTGAATTATCCAGATCAGCCATACCCATTTCCAACATGGCATTATAAAGCTGCGTATGAACAGCAGCAGAAGGTAGTGGAATGCCGTATTCGCGAGCAGTATCCATCACAATCCCTAGATCCTTGGCTTGCATGTAAGCTTTGAAACCTGGGTCTCGATTGCCTTCAAATAAGCGCTGTGGTTTGTTATCTAAAGTCCAACAAGCAGCTGCACCACCTCGTATAGCCTGCACGACCTTTACAGGGTCTGCACCAGCCTTTTGAGCCAACATCAACAATTCGCCCATCGCGACCATCTGAGCTGCAACCATGATCTGATTGGCGGCTTTGGCGATTTGCCCGTCCCCTGCCCCACCCACATGGGTAATCGTCTTCCCAATTGCTTCTAAGATAGGTCTGACCTTTTCTAAGGCTTCTTCAGGTCCACCCACCATGATGGTTAGCGTCCCCTGGACAGCACCGACATCACCCCCGCTGACCGGTGCATCCAACATAAGAACACCTTTCTTAGCAAGCTTCTTGCCAACCTTCCTGGCTGTGGCAGGTTTGATTGTTGAATTATCAACATAGATCAAGCCTTCATGCGCACCCTCAATAATGCCATCTTTTCCTAAAGCGACCTTTTCAACATCGGGTGAATCAGGCAAATTGGTGAAAACCACATCAGCCTGAGAAGCAACATCTGCAGGTGAATGCCCTTCAATCGCCCCTTCACCGACCAGTTCATTAACACTCTCACGGCTGCGGTTATGAACGACCACCTCATAACCTGCTTTCTTGATATTTCTCGCCATAGGCTTTCCCATAATTCCTAAACCAATGTAACCAACTTTTAACATATAAATCTCATCCCTTCATTTATGATTTGATTGTTAACATCGACATAATTAATCCCAAGAACAACTCATAATTTTTGATCAGCGTCAGTGTGCTGTCTAAAAAAGATCAACTGATTATAACATGCTTCAAAAATGTAAAGTTTTTTCGCAGCTATGGTGTGCAGGTCAAAAAATATAACAAGTTATCAACTTTTTTGAATGTTTCACAATCGGGTTAGCATGGTTAAACACAAAAGGGAGCTGTAAGAAATGACAGCTCCCAAAACCTATGCTATCACTTGTTTTTAAACAAAAATGGGATCCGATGGGATAATTGGTGTGTTGTTTTCCATATTATCACTGACAGGGCATCGAGACATGACGAATTTCATATATTTTCGGACATCCTCTTCTGATGAATTGGATTTAATATGCGGGAAAACACGAACTTCCTGAAAGCCATTCCGTATGCCAGGTTTTCCCTTCAAAAAGCCATCTGGATCCAAATCTCCTTCGATCTCGATCCAAAATTCCTGCAAATCGATATTATGTTTTTCTGCAAAAGCAGCAGTAACAATAGTTAAACACGAACCTAACGCGGCTAATTGTGCTTCAACCGGATTCATTCCTGTATCTGATCCGCCGAGCTCAGCTGGCTCATCTATGCGAATTGAAAAATCTCGCACCTTCGTATCGACTTTAAATCCTTCAACCCATTTACTACTTGCTTTGAATGTTGCAACAGCCATTTTTCACTCCTCACACTAATAAAATTTTGATTGTGAAATACTTTACTTATGATAATATATCTTTTATTACCTAAATTGTCAATATTAAATAGTTAGCATTTTATTAATAAGAATAAATGAAATAAGTGACGATCTTAACCGAAAAAACAATAACCGGAAAAACATAACCGGAAAAACAATTTGCAAAATCACCCATTCGCGGTAAAATATATCCCCGTATGATCGCGGGCGTAGCCAAGTGGTAAGGCAGTAGCTTCCCAAGCTACCATTCGCGAGTTCGAATCTCGTCGCCCGCTTTTTAATGAAGCGCTCTTCTTGGAGAGTTCGAGTAATGACAAACTCAAAACATTGAATATAAATTAAAATCCAACGCAATCAAAACAAACGCGCTACTTATCAATATTTCCCTCTTTTTCCTCAAGTGCTCTTTTAACGCGTTCCTGAGTTGCCGGCAATTCTCGCAGCCAAACACCCGTCGCGTCATGTATTGCATTAATCACCGCCGGCGCGGTTGGCGAAAGCGCCAATTCGCCCATCCCTTTCGCCCCAAATGGACCCTTGGGATGCGGATCGGTAATTGGAATCGCTATAATCTCAGGAATATCTCGAAAGCGCAATAAGCCCAAATCTCTCAACCTGGTTGTTTTCGGAATTCCATCTTCAATAGCAAAGTTCTCACTTAAAGCATAACCCAAACCCTGGACCACTGCCCCTTCGATTTGTCCGATCACATTTTTATAAATGATTGGTTCTCCTGAATCGTGGGCGGCGATAATCTTATGTACTTTTGTCTCTCCTGTTTCCAGGTTAACCGATAGGATCGCAGCTTGCGCACCAAAATCGTAAGCAAAATGTAACGGTGCATCGGGCACATCTGGGTAAGCCGGGATCAATTCAAAGGGGGCTTGTGTTTGCGGTGCCTCGTAATCAGTCGACCATTTAAACTGGGTTGGTCCAGCTGCCAAAGTTTTAAGGGTAATAATCTCCTTACCGCGCTTTGTGTTAATAAAAACACCATTTTGAATTTTAAGTACATCAACTGGGGCCCCGAATTCGGTTGAAACAGCCTCCCAAAGCACCTCACGCAAGCCTTCTGCAGCTTTTTTTGCCGCATTGCCCGTCACAAAGGTGGCTCGTGAAGCAGTTGTGATGCCGCCGTGCGGATCTTCTCGGGTATCACCGGTGTGCACCCGGATATCCTTCAACGGCACGCCCAATACCCGAGAGGCAATTGTCGCCACTACCTGGTTCGATCCCTGCCCCATGTCCGTACCGCCGTGACGGACTAAAAACTTGCCATCTCTTTCAAGGCTGACCTGCGCGCCCGACCGGTCAGGGACGCTGATTCCCAAACCCACATTTTTATAAGCACAGGCAATGCCCACGCCCAGTTTCTCATTTTTTTCAACTTGCGGCATTTTTGTTTTCGCTAATTCCCTCTTTACCGCTTGGATGCATTGGACCATTCCAGCGCCTACATCCTCGGTCAGCACATCACCGGTTATCGTTGCCTTACCATAGTCGAGCGCGTTTTGCAAACGAGCTTCGATAGGGTCCAGGCCTAATGCTTCAATCATATATTGGAGATGCGTTTCCGCCGCAAAGGCGACTTGCGGACTGCCGTATCCACGGAAAGCACCACTTGGGTTGTTATTGGTGTGTACAGCGTAAGTGTTAACTTCTACATTTGGTATTTCATAAGGACCACATGCAAATGCCATCATCCGGAAAAGGACCGTCTCACCTGCAGAGGCATAAGCACCGGTGTCTCCATATACTTTGACGTCCGCCGCTACCAGCTTTCCTTCTTTGGTCATACCCATCTTGTAATAGAGGTCAGCAGCATGGCGTTTATAACTGACCGCTATCGATTCTTCTCGACTCCAATGCACTTTTACAGGTCGCCCCGTATGAAAGGTCGCCAGGGCTGCATGGATTTGACCAGCAATATCTTCCTTACCCCCAAACCCCCCGCCCATATACATATGAGCAATTTGTACCAACGCCTCATCAATACCCAGCACCTGGGCTACCTGCGCACGATCTTCCACAGGCCCCTGGCTTCCCACAAAAATTTTGACCGTGCCATCGTCTTCAGATACACCTATGCTTGTTTCTGGTTCCATATAGGCATGTTCAACAAACGGGACGTGGTAGCTTTGCTCGTAAATTAAATCTGCTTTTGCAAAACCTTCCTGAGGATCACCCTTTCGAATGTGGAAATGTTTCAAGACATTGGGCATATCCGGTGAAATATCCCCTAACCTGCGATGTAAAACAGGTGCATCCGCTTTAAGTGCATCCTCAATTGTGGCAACAACCGGTAAGGGTTCAATTTCAACATCTACTGCTTTAATCGCTTCCTCGACCTCCCTTATGGTTTCACCAATGACCAGTGCCAAAGTGTCACCCAAGTACCGCACCACATCATCACAGAATACTTGTTGATCGGGCACAACGAGGCCAAAAATGTTCTTCCCGGGAATATCTTTGCTGGTCAAAATTTTAACAATCCCCGGCATCTTCTCAGCATTACTGATATCAACGCTTTTAACTTTACCATGGGGCATGTTCGCCCTAACTGCTTTTGCGATTAGCATACCGTCAAAGCGTAAGTCATCAGTATAAATTTTCTTCCCGGTCAGCTTTTCAATGGTCATATATTCATTGGCAGTGTCTTCTTCTGTCCAGGTACGCTCGATATCTCCCCTCAAAATACCAGCAGCCCGTTTAATTGATTGATCCATTCGGTTAAGACCCACACAACGGCATAATATGCCAGAAATTGCACGTTCAATCTCTTTGTCTGATGGGTTAAGCGTTTTGTCTAACAATGCCTTTGCCGATAAAATTGCCCCGGATGCACAGAACCCACATTGAAAAATGCCATCCTGTATCACAGTTTGAATCAAAGGGTGCGGCATTCCACCATTAATAGCCAGGTTCTCAATTGTTTCAATGATTGCTCCATCGAGGGATGACATCTTTCTAACACATGAGATTCTCGCTTTCCCGTTGATGATCACCTTGCATAAACCGCATGTGCCTTTACTGTCACAGCCTTGTTTTGTTCCCGTCAGACGGAGTTCCTCTCGCAGGAATCGAACCAATGGCCAATCCATAAATTTACGGTCAACTGGAACAACTTTATCATTAACAACAATATGTATTTCATTTTCCATCTGGTGATTCCTGACTACAAATGTGACAAACTGGTAAAAATATCAACTTAAACACAATAATTCTCGCTTGTTATGAGCTCGTCAAAATTCTTGTTTAATAAAACCAACATTCCAAATTCAGTCAAAGACAACTTGTTGATACCCCAAAGTATTAAAAAGCCGTTCAAGGTAAATCTCTGCATTTTGCTGTGCTTGAGCTAAAATGCCGTCCTCCAGGGCAGCTTTTAGGATCTCCTCCTCTGCCACCTGCCGGGCATTGGTCTCTAAATCCTGGTCACTTTTGCGCAATATGCCTGTGGTGCGATCATAAACAAAGGAATCATCATTATTCAGTGTTGCGACGAAGACCTCAGCATCGGGAAGGGAAACATACAGTACTTCGTTTTCTAATCGCAAATCCTCAGTACCAATCTCGGAAAGATCAATTCCAGCAATCACATACCCGCGGGCAACAAACAATAGACGATCACCAAATAAAGGTCCAAATACACCCTGGTTGATTTCCGCAGTGATCACTTTTTCAACTGTATATTGAATGGTCTCCAACCGCGCCAAAGATTGAATCTCACGGATGATCGTAACAGGGTCTGGAATCACTGTCGGCGTCGGATTAAGCAGTTTTGAGACCTGTGTGCTGATAGAGCGGTTGACGTTCTGAATAGGTAAAACCGCTGCATTGATGGTCCGAGTAATCGTAAACGCAAAAAATAGGATCGAACCAATCACGGTAACTAACAAAATGATCAATAATATTTTTATTAAGCTAATTGACGATTTTTCATTATCCATATTCAGTTCTTTTATATCTGATTTATTAATGTGAGGCTACATCTGAAAAGTTAAATATCCCGTTGATAAACGCGATGGTTTTTATAAAATTTCACACCAAGATTTTTCAGATCTTTCCGCATTTGTTCAGCCGTTTCAGCCACCTGGGTTAATTCTGCGTGGATAAACTGGTCATTTGCATGCATGGATTTCTCCAATTCAGCGTACATAATTGCATTACCCCCCAATCCCTGGTATTCTGGCAAAATACCGACCCCGTTAAATGCAATCCATTTGGTGCGTTTAATCTCCAATAACAGCCTCAAGA
>JAXHUT010000265.1:0-7896 GCA_034189405.1 Chloroflexota bacterium | reverse complement strand
CACATATTCATTTTCGGCATGCAGGCTGATCACCGTTGACAACTCTTTGGAGAGCTTTAATCCGGCAAATAACACATCATCATCTACACGCTCAAAATCAACACCGCTGTTACTCAGAAAAGCCTTAAAGCCGCAAACGCCACCTTTATGCATCCCTTTTATTTCATCCAAGTTGTTATCAACAAGGCCACCCAGGTTGCCATAATCAGTTACAGATTTGCCCTTAACGGTTTCACGCTTTTCAGCCAATAGTTCGCGGGAGATCGTGGGCGGGGTGGCATTGAGAGGCATTTCAACGATAGTGGTAACACCGCCAGCTGCTGCGGCATAACTTCCTGTTTTGTATCCTTCCCAATGGGTCCGACCAGGTTCGTTGAAATGAACATGCCCATCAACCAGACCGGGAAGCAAAACCTTGCCTTGTACATCAATTGTTTCGGCTGCTTCGATATTAGAATCACCATTAACCAGTTGAGAGATTATGCCATCCTCAACCAGTACTCCCCCCTGAAATTCTGATTCTTCTGTGACAATTCTTGCATTTTTTAGATATAAGTCAGCGCTCATGATCATTTCTCCTTTGCTGCGAAATTGGCATTGGCCGGAATTAGTCTTAATCAATGCTCCAATCTGTACAATTGAATTATGATAAAATAATTCCGACATTTTTAGTCATATTAAATTAATTATGCTTCATAAGCATAATGATTCGCAAGCAAGCAAGGCGCAAAATGTTTAATCACCTTAAGGTTTTTACAAATTTTTCCAACTTAAGTGTAACAAAAAAGGCATGAATTTCTCATAAGGATGTCATAAAGAATAGATAAAGATATGCAAGCCAAAAGGTTACCATAATTTATGTCCAAAATACTGGGAAATTCGTCTGAACCGATCCTATTAAAAAATTCAGATGAACGACTTAACTGTCGTAACCATCTTTGAATATCTCTGGTAGACCATCCAGTGTTTTTGGCAAAGGTTTATTGTAAGCTCCAACTTTACTTGTTATGACGCCATATTGGCCAAGTCCTTCAAGAAATTTCAGAGCTGCAACGACACCATCAATGACAGGCACGCCGATATCTTTCGCTAAACGCTTGTCCAAACCGGACATACCTGCACAACCAAGGCAGATAACTTCGGCACCATCTTCATTTATTGCCTTCAAGGCTTCATTTTTTATGAGATCGTAGCTTTGATTTTTGTCATCTTCTAGATCCAAAACAGCCATCCCTGTTGTGCGGACGGAGGCACACCGCTGTTGGAGGCCATAATGGTTTACCGCATCCCACAGCAAAGGTTTCCAGGCGTCATTGGTTGTTACTACGGAGAATTTGTGTCCAAGCATACAGGCCATGTACATGGATGCTTCAGCAATTCCAACGACCGGTTTGTCGGATATCTCGCGCATGGCATAAATGACAGGGTGGTCGCTGTAGCAGGCGATCATAAAGCCATCAAAATGATCCTTTTTTTGGATTAATCGCTCTAGCGTACCAGCCGAGCTTAATAACTCGTCATAAATGGACTCAATGGAGCGAGGGCCTGAGGTGGGGTTTTCTGTGACAAACTCAGTACCAGGTAAGGCATATGATTCAGCAATCGAATGAACCAGGGATGTGAACCCGGGGGTTGTATTTGGATTGATGATTAAGATTCTCATCATTTTCCTTTCCACGTCTTGTTTACCTTCTCCAAAGGCGCCTAGCTTTTACTGTCACTCTTATTTGAATCATACGACACCCAACGGTTCATTTTGACTTCTTGATGTGCCGCTTTTAAGTACATTTCACGGTAGTAAGGCTCAAGTTTTTTGGCCGCGTCATCAATCTGGTCCATGGCCACCCGGTATGATTTCATAATTTCGCGGGCTTCACCTTTGATTGATTCTTCATCAACCGTCAATACTTTGCCGTCATCATAGACGATATCGCCAGCAATCATCGTTGTCTCAACTGAGCTACCTAATTCGTTATAAATTAATTGCTTATAGATATCGTTTAAGGGTGTAAAGGATAAACTGTCCAGGTTAAGAATAATTAAATCTGCTTCATATCCTGGCGCCAGGATGCCTGCTTTGTCTTGGTTGCGCATGGCCTTTGCACCACCATGGGTCATAGCACGAAGAATTTCCTTGGGACGCGGCCATTTGTGATAATCAGGATCAGTAATGTTATGGATTAAGCCAGCGACTTTACCAACCAGCCACATATTCACACTATCATCCGAGCAGGCTTCATCGCTGCCTAAACAAACGTTGATGCCCGAATCGAGGATCTTTCGGAACTGCATCACGCCGCTTCCTAACCGCAGATTGCAGAGCGGGTTATGGGCAATTGAACAGCCAGATTCCGCCATTCGAGCAATATCTTCATCGTTGACCCAGATTGCATGGATGACCATCACCTGTTCAATCAAGAATCCTAAATCATCCACATACTGCACCAGGGATTTTCCATATTTTTCTTGCCCTAAAACCCTCTGGAGTTTCGTTTCGAGAATATGGATGTCAAACGGCAGGTCGAATTTTTGGCTCAGCTCGCACAATGCTTCAAAATAGCTGACCGTCACGCGTTGGGGCGCTGAAACTGAGAGCCCGGCCCTGAGGCGACCTTGATAGGTTCCATTCCATTTCTCCAGTAAATGATTATAGCAAGTCAAAAGGTCACTTTCTGGCATGATTGGTGCGTTCTCCATTTGTGAACGGAGCGCGTCAGGCAGCAGGTCATACAAATAAGGATATTTTTCGTATTCGACGACATTCGGCTGGTCAATGGTCGCCACCGCACGCATGCCAATATCGGCATAGGATTGCATCAAACCATCGATTGTTTCAGGTGTGGGGTAAGGTACGTAATAAGCGTCATCATGGACCGCAGTGGTCCCGTTTTTGATCATTTCCAAGCTGCTTAACATGGTCCGAACATAAATATGTCGGGCATCCGGCGGGGAATCGCTTAATGGGGGGACTTCATATAACATGAAAATCTCAAGCGGTAAACTATCCAGAGCGCCTTTCATAAAATTACCAGGGGAGTGGAAATGGCCATTGACTAATCCGGGCATTACCAGCTTTCCCCTGGCATCCATCACCCTTATGTTGTTTTTATCATCTGGAATTTTGATATTTTCTGCAATTTGTGAGATCTGTGTGCCTTCAATGAGAATATCACCGCTTTCATATTCACTGAAGTTTTCATCCATGGTTAAGATGCGTGCATTTTTAATGAGCGTTTTCATTTATCATTCCTTTTTGTTTGAGATTTCTGGAAATTCTTCATGGATCACTTTTAGAATTGCTTGGGTTGCTGCATTGAGTATACGCTGCCCTTTTTCGGGCGTTGCCTGGCTCGCCTTCCAGAAAACGCCAGTGTCTCGATCCTGTCTTTTGGGCACGGGTAAAAGATCATATTCAAAGGGTTCTGGAGGCGATCCATCCCGAATTTCATCCTCATTTACAAGTTCGGGATAGGCAGACATCATAGCTGAGGTTTCCCAGATTGAAGCATGTTCAACGGCCCAACCGGGAAAATCTTCACCGAACAGAAAGTCCATTAAATCCGGATCGTGGCTGACCGCCAAACCGTTCGGGTTATCGATTTTCACAATCTTTATTTCATGGCAAGCTTCATGCTGGGCCAAAGCTTCATCAATACCTTCATAGACAAAAGGTACATTTTCTAGGTGCCAGTCCAAGACCAGGAAATATTTCCAACCCTGATTAATGAATTCCTGAAAAATATCGCTCACCATTGAAATCAAGGTCCTCCCCTTAACGCCGATTGAGCCTGGAAAATTTGGTCCCCCTCCGCTCCGGTAGAGAGATTTATAACCATAATTAATTGGGGGAGCAACCACAGCATCGATTTCGCCAGCCACCCGTTGAGAGATTGTTAAGGGTAGGTAAGTATCGACTCCCAGCGGAAGATGATAGCCGTGTTGTTCGATACTGCCAACAGAAAACATCAAGAGCGCTTTCCGGCGGATGGCCTGCGCTATTTCTGTCCAGGTCAGATCATTGAGATTAACAGATCGGTTCATCAGAATTTTCCTCCTAAGAAAGGTTTAAGAGTTGTTCGATATTCTTGCAAAAAATGGCTTCACGTTGTTCATTAGAAATGTTCAACCGCTCAACCCGGTATTTTTCAAGCGCCAGATTAAACCAGGGGTAGTGGCTGCCAAAGATCAGGCGTTCAGCGCCATAGGTGTTTACCACGTTTTCCATGACCTCAAAGGCATACATTCCGGCAGTTCCCATGAAAATATTTGGACATTCAGCCATTGCAAGGGAAGCATCGCTCAAGGCAAAGGCGCTGCTATCCAATTGGAGGCCATGTGTTGCAATGACCCTGGCTGAGGGGTGTCTTCGAGCGAGCTCGGCAATATCCAGGGGATGTGACATGAGCGAATAGCCAGCCTCAATCATCACCGCCATATTATTTTCAGCTGCATACGCGACAAAAGGATCTACCAGAGGTAAGGCGACATTGAAATGTTCTTCCCAGGGATGCAGGAGCAACGACCTGGCACCATAAGTTTGATGCCCTTTTTTCAGCAAATCCATGGCGGAATCGCCTTGCCAGGGGTCCACCCGGCAGTGGGATAGAAACCGGTCTGGATGCTGGCGGGTGAGATCAAACACGAGTTGGCTTGCTGGTTCCAAGGCATAAGCTTTTGGACGGTTGGGGATCAAAATTACCTGGTCAACTTCCGAGTCATCCATTGCCTGGAGGAGTTCGGAAACTTCGACACCTTCCCCAAACAAATATTCACCAACATAAACATGTGAGTCAATGATTTTCATTTTTTCTCATCTCCATCTGGTAGTTCAATTCCCATTAGGTTCGCATAGTTTTCGAAAAAAACCAATCGCTCTTCTTCTTGGGATAATCCTGCCAACTCTACTTTCCGAATCTCAACTTTAATATCACAACAAGGTGCGTCCGTACCAAATAAAACTTTTTCCGCGCCAAGCTCCTGAACGGCTTGCTTGACCACACGTGGGAGGGGGATTTCGCAGGTATCAACATAGACATTTTCCCGGCGTCGGGCAACTTCAATGGCAGCTTTGTTTGAGAAAAAACCACCGGTGTGTGCTAGAATGATGGTCGTCTCAGGTGCTTGCGCAGCCAGACGGTCAATCTGGTAGGGCAGACACATCATTTCATCACCGGAGTGAAAAAGCATTGGGATCCCATATTCGCCGGCTCGTCTTGCCAGCCTGACAGTTTGGTCACCAAAGGGATGCAGGGTGTAATGGGCGGGGTGAAGTTTGACGCCGCGTATACCGTATTCCTTCACTGCAAGATCCAATTGTTCCAGACATTTTCCTTCAAACCAGGGATCCAATCGGATGTAGCCGATGATCCGATCAGGATATTTTTGGACGGCTTCTGCGATCAATTGGATGCTTTCTGGGTTGGGTCCCGGGAGGTTGTAATAACCGCTCACTGCGGCCATTGACACCCCTGCTTCGTCCATCATCCCTATTAATTTTTCTGCGGTATCAAACCAGCCAAAGGAAGGAACCACATCAATGTGTGCATGAGAATCGAGAATCATTCTTACTCCTTCAATCATATATAAAGTTAACCCAAAAAGGCTTCTTTAACTTTTGGGCTTTTTAACAGACTTTTTGCACTACCTTCTAAAATGATATTGCCTGTTTCAATAACATATCCCCTTTGTGCAAAAGTTAATGCTTGATAAGCATTTTGCTCAACCAACAATATCGAAGTACCACTTTTTTGTACTTCTTGGATTGCATCGTAGACATTCTCTACCAAGACGGGAGCTAAACCAAGTGAAGGTTCATCAAGCAATAACAATTTCGGGTCACTCATCAATGCTCTGCCAATAGCCAACATTTGTTGTTCACCCCCGCTTAAAGTTCCTCCTTTTTGTTTTTGACGTTCATAAAGTCTTGGAAACAAATTAAAGACTTTAGAAAGATTTGTTTTTAAAGCTTTTCGGTTCTTAGGCAAGAATGCTCCCATTTCAAGATTTTCTTTTACTGACATTGAATAAAAAATCCTTCTTCCTTCAGGCACATGACAAATTCCTAAATCAACTATGTTTCCCGGCAAACTTTGAATTATTGATTTTTCATTATATACAATATCACCATTACTAGGATGGATAAGACCGGAAATTGTCTTCAATAAGGTTGATTTTCCTGCACCATTACTTCCAATAAGTGCTACTGATTCGCCTTCTTTTACTGATAAGGTTATGCCATGCAAAGCTTTGATAACACCGTAATTCACTTGAAGATTTTCAATTTTAAGCATTTTGGCTACTCCATTTGCATTTTTTGAACATAATCCTTACCTAGATATGCTTCAACAACTTCAGGGGAAGATTGAACATTATGCTTATTACCTTCAAATATTTTCTCACCTTGATTTAAAACAACAATATGATCTGCTATGGGCATGATTACTCTCATATTATGTTCGATTATTAATATAGACTTTTTCAATTCATTTCGGATCCATAAAATGAATTCTGTTAGGTCAATCGATTCTCTAATATTCATCCCCGCAGCTGGTTCATCTAATAAGATCAAATCTGGATCAGAAGCTAAGGCCCGTGCAATTTCGACTCTGCGTTGATCTCCATATGATAGAAGTTTGACATTTAAATCTCTTTTATCTGTCAAATTTAAGAGATCAAGGTAATATAGAGCTGTTTCCCTAATTTTTTTTTCTTCCTTTTTAGTATTTCTGCTGTTTACTACTGCAGCTACGGCACCAGCATGCCCTAAGACATGAGCTCCTATCATGACATTATCAAGAACTGTCATACCACCAAACAATTGTAATAGTTGAAATGTCCGTGATATTCCAAGTCTTGCTATTTCTGGAGGTTTTAATTCTGTTATGTCTTTTCCTCGATAATAAATCCTTCCAGAGCTTACAGGAAATGTACTCAAAATGCAATTGAATAGAGTTGTTTTCCCAGCTCCATTTGGACCAATTAATCCTAAAATCTGTCCTTCCCTTAAAACCATATCGACATTATTTAATGCTATCAAGCCACCAAATACTTTTGTTACTGATTTGACAATAAGTAAATCTTTCATTGTCGCTCCTTAAAATTATGAATTTTCTTGTTTTTCTTTTTTCTTAGCCAATCTTTCAACCATCTTAGAGATAGATACCTTTCTGTAATTGAATCTCCAAATAAGCCTTCTGGTTTTATTATTAACATCAGGACCATAATCAAACCAACACCCGCAAGTCTTAAACTAGCAACACCAACACCTGAGGTAAATGGTCGTAATATTTCTGGAAGAGAACCTATGCTAATCGCTCCGAAAATCGGTCCATAAAGGCTTCCAATCCCCCCAAATGTAATCATTGCAGACATCATGATTGAATCATTAAACTGGAAGGAGTCTGGACTGAAAAAAGTAATCCAAGAAGCATAAAAAGCTCCCATTAATCCGGCTAATCCAGCAGAAATGCAAAAGGAAATCACTTTGATTTTATAACTTTTAATTCCCATTGCTTCTGCTGCTTTTTCGTCGTCACGAACTGCTCTGCATGCTCTACCAAAACGAGAAAAAATCAATCGTTTTATGAAGTAGAAAGTTAGTAGAATGAAAAACAATATCAAATAAAAATGTGGAATAATTGATTGAAAGGATATACCAAAAACACTAATTCGAGGAACTCCTGGCAATCCCATTGGTCCACGTGTAATATCCGTAAGATTCAAAGCTAATAAGCGAATAATTTCACCAAATCCCAAAGTTACCATTCCTAGGTAATATATCAGAGAAACTCATGAGCGAAGCTGATAAATTGTACAACGATGTAATTGAGGCTTTGGGCAATGAAGAATGAAACTGAGAAAGATATAGATACTGCTGTTAAGGCTTATGTTGCAGGA
>JAXHUT010000264.1:0-6452 GCA_034189405.1 Chloroflexota bacterium | reverse complement strand
TAGAGCTGAGGCGACATCCTAATTCACGAGGCTAACCCTCAAGGCAATTTTCGTCGACCTCAGCTTCTACGATTAATTGTAATCTAGCTTGATGCTCGATTACTAACTTATTTATACAAGGGAAAATCAAATTGTATTTAGGACCTTTAAATGAGTGAACCAAGTATGTACGATAAATTCAGCCAAAATTATGATCGCTTTGTGAATTGGGATTCTCGACTTCCATCTGAAATTCCCTTTTTATTATCAAAGCTATCCTCTTCAAAATCCAATCAGAATCAGTGGATCTTAGATGCTGCATGCGGCACAGGTTACCATGCAATTGCCCTGGCAAACCATGGTTTAAATTGTGTTGGGGTCGACAACAGCATTGGTATGATTAAAATGGCTAAAGAAAATGCATTATACCAAAATATTGATGTTACTTTCAGGCAAGCGGGCTTTGGCGACTTGGAAGCAACATTTGAGGGATATAGATTTGATGGATTGTTATGCCTGGGGAATTCATTACCGCATGTCCTCAGCGACAAGAGTCTGGAAAATACGTTGAGGGATTTCCATTCGGTTTTAAAAGATAAAGGTGTGCTCATCATTCAAAACCGTAATTTTGACAAAGTCTTGGCAGAAATGAGTCGCTGGATGCCGCCTCAAACCTATCGAGAACAGGATAATACCTGGATTTTTTCTCGATTTTATGATTTTGTTGGGGACGATCAAATAATTTTTAACATACAAATTTTTACCAGCCTGGACAGTGAAGACTTTACCCAAGAGATTATTAGCACGCCTCTGAAACCAATAAAAAGGGAGTCTCTGACGAAAATGTTGTTAGAAACAGGTTTTATCGATCTTCAACATTTTGGCAATCTTGAGGGTTCGGAATTTAATATTGACACCTCACCCAATTTGGTCGTCGTAGCAAGGGCTGGGTGAAAATTTGATTTGAGGTTTGAACCCTTTAACAGTTTTCGTGTATTCTGATATGTTTGAATAATCATCGATACGGCGCATGGGAGAATTAATGCAAGAAGCATCAAAGTCAGTCTTACAAAAAAATCAAAAAGAAATTTATTACTTCATAACTTATGGGTTATGTTTTGTTGCGTTGGGTTTAGGAACTGCCTCACTTGGCCCTTTATTGCCTACATTAGCTGAGACCACAATGACATCACTCGCGCAGATTAGTTTTCTTTTCACTGCAACAAGCCTGGGTTATCTGGTGGGTTCTGCTGGTGGCGGTCGTTTATATGACCGAATAAATGGTCATAAATTGATGATTGTTGCACTCGGATTAATGGTCATCATTAATGTTTTGATACCGGTCATGCCGATTTTTTATTTGCTGCTTGTTGCGATGTTTGTTACGGGTCTTGGCAGCGGTGCAGTTGACATTGGCGGCAACGTCAATCTTTTATGGGTATTTGAATCACGGGTTGGGCCTTATATGAACGGTATGCATTTCTGTTTTGGGCTTGGGGCATTTTTGTCACCTATGCTAATCCATAATGTAATGAAGCTTGCAGACGGCGCATTGACATGGCCGTATTGGGTTTTAGCTGTTTCTTGCATTCCCGGAATAATTGGTTTATGGTTATTAAAAGCACCAGAAAATCCTGAAAGGGATCATGACTCTAAGAATTCTGAAAAATCAAATATCCTACTCGTCGGATTAATGTTGATACTTTTTTCCCTTTATGTTGCTGTGGAAGGTGGATTTGGGGGATGGATTTTCACATATGCAACGGAAGTTAATGTTGCCAGTGGAACAGCCGCATCCTATATGAACTCTGTGTTTTGGGGTGCATTAACACTGGGGCGTCTGCTCTCGGTTTACCTGGCAAAAAAAATAACCCCTTCGAAATTATTGATTGGGAACTTTAGCTTAGCTATTCTTTTTTTGGGCTTAATCTTGATTTGGCCTGCTAGCAGGACAATCGTATGGCTTGTTTCTATCGGTTTAGGATTTTCCCTTTCTTCCGTGTTTCCGACTCTCATGGCATTGGCTGAGACAAGAATGAAAGTGACTGGGTCTGTCACAAGCATGTTTTTCCTGGGGGTCAGTCTTGGAGGAATATTTATGCCCATGATATTGGGACAGATTTTTGACTATATAGGCAGTTATTACATCATGGTAGCATTATTCACGACGGCCTGTCTGGGGCTGGTCGTGTTGGGTTCTGTGCTGCTGGTGTCGAAGCGGGTAGGTGAGAAAAAACGCTTATGATTATGGAAATTTAGTTTTTTTTGATTTTTAGCAAAGAGGAAAATATCCAGGTAATCAAGATATTCTTGCATTCTCAAAAAATCTGTTACATTGACCAGAACATGCAGGGGTTGGCGTGAAGATTATGCGTGTTGAACAGATCGGGTTCTCAATCTGCATATGTGACGATCGTGATTTTAAAAAAATGCACCCTAATTAAGATTGAATCCACTGCAAAAAGCCCGTATAGATAACGGTTGTCCCTTTTTCGAGAGTTTTTTCAAGAGATTCAATAATGCTTTATAAAAAGAGGTCCCCGATTATTTGGGAACCTCTTATAGGTCAGACTTTAAGTAATTTGGATTTATACAAACTTCTCGCGTATTTCCGCACTGATGTAGTCAAGAATGGCAACAGTGATGGCAATGAACCACACCGCAATGCCTGCTGCGCTGTAATCGAGCATACGGATCCATTGGGTTAGTAAGTAGCCGATACCGCCGCCGCCTACCAAACCGATGACCGTAGACATTCTGATGTTGATGTCCCACCGGTAAATGGTAAAGGATACAAAGGGTGGAATGATCTGGGGTATAACACCATACATGATGATTTGGAACCAGTTGGCACCTGTTGCCGTTACTGCTTCAATTGGTCCCGGATCGATGGATTCGATCGCCTCAGAATAGAGTTTACCTAAGGCAGCAATCGAGTGAACAACCAGGGCAAGAATACCCGCAAATGGACCCAAACCAACGATAATAATGGCGATGATCGCCCAAATCAGGGGTTCAATAGAGCGGATGATGTTAAGAACACCACGAACCAGGTAGTAAATGCCCAGTGTGAAGACATTTGCCCTCATCAAATTGCGTGCAGCAAGGAAGCTGAAAGGCAGGGCTAGGATGATGCCGAAGAAGGTTGCCATCATACCAATGAAGATGGTCTCAATCATCTTTTCGATGGCCATTTTTAACTCATTACTGAATTCCCAGTCACCTATAGTTGTGACCTGTCGTCCTTGAAGTTCCCAATTTGCGCCACCCTCAAGATAAGAGTCCGGAATTAGGCGGTACGGCCAGGTGATTTCTTCCTCAAAGTATCCATCTTGATCCGGAATGACGCGAAGAATATTTCCATCTTCTCGGTGTCGGAATTGGGATATTGCAGGATCTTGCCACCAAATTTCAACTTCTTTATCTGGCGTGAAGTTATAACCTTGGACGTGTATTTTAGTACCGGGTAAGACTTTAATTGAGCCATCCTCCTGTTCTTCTTGTTCCGAGGGGATACCGCAAGTTGGGTCGACAATCAGGTAGGGTTTGTCCTCAAGTGGTTCTGTTTGAGGAGGTGGGGTATCATCACAGGGTGTTTCAAGGGTTGCCGTACCCATCCATTCCTCTTGAGGGTAGGTGATGGCTCTTTCCCATGGCCATAGCACCCGAGAAATGGCTGGCAAGGCGTCACCAAACTTGGTGACAAATGCGTAAGGATCAATCTGCCCTATCTGCCAGCCGATAGCAAAAAAAACCAGGATTAATAACACTATTACAACTATCGGTTTTCTTTTGTCAGGTTTTCCAGCAATTTTTGCCATCTGGTAGGCGTCAATGATGATCCATATATAAAAGATCACAAAAAGAATACTGATCAATATAAAGATGGGTTCGAGCCTGAACGCTTTTAGAACGATGTCGACGATGCCTTCATCTCTTGGGGCAGCATCTTTAAACCGCCAGATTAACAATCCAACAATTGAGATAAAGCTAAAAAAAAGGACAATTCCTCGTTGGACGGCACGTGCTAAGGCTTGACCTAAGCCCGGGATTATTGCAGATAGAACTGCGGCAAGCCAGGGAGGCACGATACTTGGATCTGTGGATGCTTCCTTGTATATTTGATTTTTCTTTGATTTCATAATTCCACCACCTCTCCAAGGCTGCCTTCAAGCGAAGTATCGCTGATTCGTATTGCTTCTTCACCATAGATCGTTTTGAATTCTTCGTCGGTCATATTACGAATATCTTTATTAGAGCCCTGATAAACTAGCTTGCCATCCCTCAAACCAATGACAGATGTTGAATAGCGCTGAACAAGGTCGAGATAATGCAGACTGCAAATAATAGTTAATCTATCCTCTTGATTCAGGTCTTCAAGGTGCTGAAGGATGGAATGCGCTAAAACGGGGTCAAGGCTGGCGACGGGTTCATCTGCAAGCATTAATTCAGGGTCTTGCATCAGTGCTCGGGCAATACCGACACGCTGCTGTTGACCGCCAGAGAGTTCTCTGGCTAACTTGTGTGCCTGGTCTTCAATATCCAATCTCTCAAGAATTTGCCATGCTTTTTCTCTGTCCGTTTTAGAGAATCGATGCAGCATGCTTGGCCAAGTTTTTGAGTAACCTAAACGACCTGTAAGGATATTCGTCATCACGTTAGAACGGTCAACCAGGTTAAAGTGTTGAAAAACCATGCCGATCTTGCGCCTGGCCTTACGCAATTCGTCCCCTTCAAGTTTTGCCAGGTCCACGCCATTCCAAATGATTTCTCCTTCTGTAGGATCAATTAAACGGTTGATACAGCGCAGCAAAGTGGATTTGCCAGAACCAGATAGGCCAATAACGACTAAGAATTCACCATCAGGGACGGTGAAACTCAAATTGTCGACAGCTAAGGTTCCGTCTTCATATATTTTTGTTAAATTGCGAATTTCAAGCATTTCCTTAGTACCCTCGCTTTTCTTAATCATCCCCTGTACATCACTATTTACATTTATGGGGGCTGGCATAGCCAGCCCCCATTTGGGGTATTGATCAACTAATGGAATTATTGTCCCATGAAGTCTTCAATATTGACACCTGCCGCATCGAGGACTTGGCGGAAGGGATCATAGAAATCATCGCCGCGGGGAGCAAGTTCGCTCCACTCGTAAGCGAGATCAAGGGCTTCAGCGCCTTCTTCGGTTTCTGGCATGGCAATCAGGGCTGCGTTAATCTGATCTCGAATTTCTCGAGGAACGCTTGGATGATACTGGACGCCATCATTGGGGATCTCAACTGAAATATTGATGACCTTGATGACTTCCATGATGTCAGGATAGTCCTCTTCAAGTGATGAGCGAGCATCGACGAATGAAGACCCTGCGTCACAATCACCATTGTAAACACCAGCAACAGCAGCATCGTGAGACCCTGCATCGACAACCTCTGCCAGGTCATTATCAGGATCGACTCCTGCAGCCTGAAGTTCAATGGAGGGGATGATCCAGCCTGATGTGCTCAATGGGTCAGGGCGGCAGAAGGTCTTACCGGCAAGTTCTTCTAATGAATTAATACCGCTGTCAGCGCGCACGTAAATCTGGCCGTTGTAAGATGGGCTACCGTAACGTACTGAAACCAATTCTGCCTCTGCAACACCGCGTTCAGCTGCAACAAGGTAAGCAAAGGTCGCCAGGGAAGAAATGTGAGCTTTGGGCGGATCGGCTGAAAGGGCTTCAATCACACCGGCATACTCAGTTGCAACGAATGGATCGATGACAAGGCCTGTTTCATCATAGATGATGTCAGCGACAGCATCAAAACTTGCCAGAACCGTGTCAGACTCACTCGAAGGTACAAGTGCCCAAATGAGTGGGTTCTCTTCGGTACCGAGTTCAGCCTCTTGTGTGCCACAACCTGCTAATGCTAAACCGGCTATGACAAACAAGGCTGTCAAAAAATAAGCTTTACGTTTCATTTTTACTCCTTCTACAAGATATTAGGTTGAATGTGGTAATTACATTTATAAGTATAGCTGAAAATCCTTGATTCATACAAATGAAACTACCAGGCTTATAGGGAATTATTAATTAGAAATAGAAAATTGTCAAGAGAAAAAACCAGAGAAAAAACCTATCAATCTTCATGACGTTTGTCCTGATTTGAAATATTATTTGAAGACGATATCTTTTGGCTTATTATTCCGACCACAAATAAAAGCAAGAGGACCATCAAAAGGATACCAAGTATCCACCAGCTTGCTAAACCTGCAATTAGAATCAACAAAGCGAGAAAAACCAAGATGATCATTTCGTGAATGGTTGTCAGTCGATCCCATACGATTGGTTTTAATTTAAGCATCCACAAGCCTATGCCACCGAGCGATAGAAGCAAACCTAACACCACCATCAAGATGATAAATTGAGTTCCAGTTAATAAAGGTATATTGAGAACAAAAATGCCGCATGAGGCATTCCGATAGGGCAGGGGACC
>JAXHUT010000263.1:0-2207 GCA_034189405.1 Chloroflexota bacterium | reverse complement strand
GAGCATGTTAATTGTTTGCCTCTCCCCAATGTGAAGCGCAGCGGAACACCTTCAGGTGCATACCCTACAAGAATTGCTACCAACTACCCGCTACCAACTACCAGCTACAAGCTATCAACTAACTCCCCAACCTCGCCCGCTCTTCTTCCACGATGCTGTGGTCCAGCTTCTTAAACAGGGGGGACGGTTTGCTAAAAGGTTTCCCGGGTGTTAACTCAACCGGCTGCCAAAGATCTTCACCCAATGCAGACATTGATTCCCCCGGGTCATAAAGCATGACGGTATGGGTGCTCAACGCATCCGTGATCTCCTTTGTCACCAGGCTGCCAAATAAGGGCAATTCGTAACCCAAAAACCCGTGCAGCTTCTCGCTGGTATGCGGCAAGAACGGCGAGAAAATCACCTTCAACCAATCAATGGCTTGCATCGCTGTATAAATTGACTTTGCCGCCTGGTCTTTGTCCTCTTTGATCTCAAACCAGGGTGCTGCGCTGTCCAAATATTTATTGACCTCCGCTGCCAATCGCATTCCCTCCTGAAGAGCAGCCCGCAGCTTCACCGCCTCCATGTGGGCTTCAACATTGACAAAACCCGCTCGCAAGGTGGCTAACAATGCCTGGTCCCCTTCCCGCAGCTCACCGGGATGTGGCACATTCCCCTCCCAATACTTATAAGCAAAGGAAAGCACACGGTTGACTAAATTACCCCAGGTTGCGACTAATTCGTTATTATTGCGCTGATAAAACTCTTCCCAATCCCAATCAGTATCCCGGGTCTCAGGCATGTTCACCGTCAGGTAATAGCGCATCGGGTCCGGGTCATATCGCTCAAGAAAATCCAGACCCCACACTGCCCAATTCTTACTGCCAGACAGCTTACGACCTTCCAGGTTCATAAACTCATTAGCAGGCACATCATAGGGTAAGACCAGGGGTTTTGGGTCCTCTGCGCCCATCTTAGCGTCAAAGGAATCCCCAACGCCAATTAACTCTGCCGGCCAGATGATGGCATGGAAGGGGATATTATCCTTACCGATGCAGTACAGTGTTCGAGAATCCTGATTCGTCCACCAATGGTGCCAGGCATCCGGTTGATCGTGTAAACTTGCCCATTCGATCACACCCGAAAGGTACCCAATCACCGCTTCAAACCAAACATACATGCATTTATCGTCCCATCCCTCCACCGGAACAGGCACCCCCCAGCTGAGGTCCCGGGTGATCGGTCGTCCGTGAAGACCTTCGCTCTCTATCTGTCCCAGGGATTGTTTGATCACATTTGGCCGCCAATAATCCTGGCGCTCCCGTAAAAAATCACCCACCTGGTCTTGCAGCTTTTCAAGATCCAGGTAAAAATGGGTGGTTTCACGCAGCTCAGGTGTCGACCCGTCAATTTTAGACTTGGGGTCAAGCAACTTTTCAGCTTCCAAAAGGTGCCCGCAGTTGTCACACTGGTCGCTGCGTGCCCCGGGTTTGCCGCAAAAATAACAAGTGCCTTCCACATAACGATCCGGCAAGAAACGTTCCTGCTCGGTTGAATACCACTGCATGGATGCTTCAGTGTATAAATAGCCATTTTCCTTCAGAGAAAGGAATAGCTTTCGAGTCACATCAAAGTGATTGCTGGTGTGGGTGCTGGTGAAGATATCATAGGTCAATCCCAATTTTTGGAACAGCTCGATAAATTCAGCATGATAACGTTTGTAAACGTCCTCCGGCGTGGTGCCCTCTTGATCCGCTCGTACGGTAACCGGCGTGCCGTGGGAATCCGACCCTGACACCATCAAGACATCTCGTCCTCGCATGCGATGGTATCTGGCGAGGATATCCGCTGGCAGGTATGCCCCGGTGATGTTTCCAACATGAATTTTAGCGCTGGCATAAGGCCAGGCAACAGCAATAAGCACTGGTTCTGACATAAAACACCTCATTCAAAATAATTTATTCGATAATAACAACAAAAAAACTGGCCTCAGCCAGCCTTTCCTCCGGAGGTGACGCGGCACCTAATGTTATGCTTCTGGCAAGCATAACCCCGGAAGACCAGACATGTCCATCATGAAAATTCTCTTTCTCATACTACAGAATTATACAGTATAGTGCCCCATCTTTCAATAAAGTTTTCGAGAGTGTTGAAAAACAAATAACAGCCTTGATAGCTCGTAGCTGTTAGTTTGTAGATCAAAGCTCAAAGGAGGGTGATTGATG
>JAXHUT010000262.1:0-2919 GCA_034189405.1 Chloroflexota bacterium | reverse complement strand
CTCATCCTGCCCTATTTTGTTCTGCCTTGTCACCAGGGAAGATCGCGACTCCGACGGATGGCGCCTTGTAAAAGAAGCCAGAGAACAAAATGGCCCTCGTTTAACTGAGATCAACCTGACCAATCTCAATCAAGAAGAAAGCCAATCCCTTATTAAAAAAATTATCAATACCGATCAAATACCAGAGATTATCCGCCATGCTGTTTTAGAAAAGTCTGAAGGTAATCCGTACTTCATCGAAGAATTGATGCGTATGCTGATCAATGATGGCGTGTTGATGAAACGCAATGAGCGCTGGATCATTGACACAAAAATGGATCCACAAAAAATTCCTGACAGCTTGCAGGGATTAATGACCGCACGCATCGACCGTTTACCACCTAGCGCAAAACTCACCCTGAGCGTTGCCAGCGTGATCGGGCGCACCTTCCAGGAACAAGTGCTTGAAGATGTAATAAAAGAAGTCGCGCCAGATCTCTCATTGATGACGCAATTAAATACCCTTGAATCTCATGGTATGGTTAAAGTTACCCAGGTCAAACCCGAACTGTGTTATCAATTCCAGCACATCCTATTACATGAGGCAGCTTATAACGCCATTTACGAGTCAGATCGAGCTGACCTTCATTTGAAAGTCGGTGTGGCTTTAGAAACACGCTACCCACACCAGGAAGAACGGTTGGCTTCACAATTAGCCCATCATTTTCTTGAGGGCCATCAAGCTCAAAAAGCCTTCGACTATCTGAACATTGCTGGCCATGTTTCAATGGATTCCTTTGCGAATGCTGAAGCAGAAAGTTTTTTCAGGCAAGCTGCTGAACTGACAGAAGACCCAGAACGATTAGCCCACCTTTATACAGACCTTGGCGAAGCCCTTTCACAACAAACAAAACATCGAGAAGCAATTCAGGCTTGGAAAAATGCCATAGGCTACCACAAAGAATTGGAAAATTCCGATTCCCTGGCGAGGGTCTATGCCCGGTCAGCCCGGTCTGCCTGGTGGGCATATGATCCTAAACGCAGTCTAGAGATTTGCCTTGAGGGATTGGAATCTGTTGAAGGCGCTGTTGAAAGCCCGGATATTGCCTACCTTGTACATGAGACAGGTCGTGCCTATTTATTTAATAACCAGCCGGACATGGCACGTGCATTCAGCGAGAAGGCGCTTGAAATGGCAAAGCATTTAGATTCCTTTGATGTCCAGGCTGAATCCCTGGCGACTATCGGGATATTACCAAATGTTAAGCCGGAACAAGCCATAGCCGCCCTTGAAACGGCAGTAAAGATTAGCGAATCACATAATCTGTACGGCCCTGCTTCCCGTGCCTATATCAACCTGGCTGCTGTCATTGATACGCTTGGGGAAATCAAGCTAGCTCGCGATTATCGAAAACGCGCAATCCAGCTGGGTAATAGCGTAGGTGATATCTCGGATAAACAGCAGATTACGCAATCCATTGCAAATGCATCGCTCTGGTTGGCGGATTTTGATGACGCCGGCAGACTTATTGAACAAATGCGCCAAAACTCCCGAGGGAAAGATGCTTACCTGGATGAAAATACCCTGGACCAGATTCGCCTCGAGGGAAGACTTGCAAGGTTAAAAGGACATTTCTCATACGCTGCCGAAATTTTTACCGACCTCATTGATCGCAGTCGTCAAATTAATGATATTGAAAGGGTGATTGAAGCTAAACAGGCGCTGGTAGAGGTTATTGTTGAACCTCATCTTGTGGAAGACAAAAAAGGAAACAAGTCAGATGTTGATATCGGTTTGAGTATGCTCAAGGATTCCATACAATCAGGCCATGAGACAAATATTAATCAGGCTGTCTCATTCCATTGTTTGATCAGTACTATCCAGGCTCTAAAGGGGAATTTTGACGATTCACAAAAGGCATTAGACAGGGCAAATGACATTTATAAAATTCAACCCGTGATGCAAGATCGCGTCAGGATTATTCTGACTCAAGCCAGAGTCGAAACTGCGCAGCATCATTATGACGTTGCCCTGGAAAAAATGGCTGAGGCATCTGCAATGCTTGAAAAAATGGAGGGCCGTTGGTGGCGCGCCCGCGTTTGGCTTGATATGGGATTAACCCACCTGAACCGAAATGAACCGGAGGATGCTGACCAGGCACAAAATTATTTCCGTGAGTCCCTCAGCGAATTCAAAGAGATGGGTGTTGATTATTATCCGGATGTGATTATTGAAAAATTGCGCCAGGTCAAGCACGTTTCAAGAGCACAAGCTATTGAGCATCAAAAAGTCACCCAGGAAATGGTTGAGGCTGGGCGCGTCCAAAACACTTTCATCCCAATTCATTCCCCTGTCATCCAGGGCTATGATATTTCAAGCAAACTACTGCCGGCAAGGGAGACATCCGGCGACTTTTACGATTTTATCAACCTTGATGATGGAAAACTGGCTGTAGTCATAGCAGATGTGGGTGATAAAGGTGCGGGAGCAGCGCTCTACATGGCGATGAGTCGTACGCTGATTCGTACCTATGCTGGCGAAAGTAAAATGGAACCAAAAGAAGTCCTGCAAAATGTCAACCGCCGGATTTTAAGTGACACACAGGGTGGAATCTTTCTGACCGTTGTTTTTGGCATCCTTGATCCTGAGAAAGGGACCTTTAAATATGTCAATGCAGGCCATAACCCTCCCTTTATCCTCAGGAAAACCGATGATAAAGTGACCTTTGACCAGCTTGACAAAACCGGAACCCTGGTTGGTCTATTTGAAGATGTCGCCTGGGAAGAAAAAGAGGTCCGCATTAATCCAGGTGAGGTGCTCATCCTTTATACAGACGGCATTCCGGAAGCACAAAACAAATCCGGATTATTCTTTGGAAATGATCGTCTAAAGGAAATCCTTCATAAGGGTTTCAGTACTTCAGCAAAGACCTATCGAAA
>JAXHUT010000261.1:0-8442 GCA_034189405.1 Chloroflexota bacterium | reverse complement strand
ATTCATTATCCTGAAAGAACAACGTCCTTATATAATTCGTGATTTAGAATCAACCAAAATCCCATCTTTAAATGGAGTTTAACCCTTGACATCTAATAGCAGGTCTAATACCCAATACCTGGTAACTTGACACCTGGTAACTGATACCTGATTATAAAAAATCGGCGGGATGACGAACACATCCCGCCCTACATTTATGCCAACATATACGCCATGCACCACTTCGTCGTGGCGATCAACGCCTCGGTGTGGGTGCGTTCGTAATTATGCGACGCGTCCACCCCGGGGCCAACCAACGCCAATGCCACATCCCCACCGGCACGCCAAAAAGCCTCGCCGTCTGAGCCGTAATAGGGATAAATATCCACCTTATAAGGGATCTCGTACTGATCCGCCAGGTTGCGCAAACGCCCACTGAGCCCATGATGATAGGGTCCGCCGGAATCCTTGACGCACAGGGTGGCATGGAACTCATCCGACTCCTGCCCATCCCCCACGGCAGCCATATCCACCGAGATCAGCTCGCCCACCTCATCCGGGATGCCCGACGCTGCGCCGTGCCCAACCTCCTCATAATTACTGATGTGGAGCACCGTGGTCGCCTTGGGCTTCACCCCAGCCTCCGCCAGCGCCTTGACGGCATAGATGACGTTCGCCACGCAAGCCTTATCATCCAGGTGACGGGAGCACACAAAGCCCGCCGTGATCGCTACTCGCGGGTCAAATGCCACAAAATCGCCCACACCGATTCCCAACTTCTTTGTCTCGTCCGCGTTCGTCGTTCGGGCATCCAAGCGCACTTCCATATTATCGTCATTGCGCTCCGTCTTGCCCACATCCGCCCCGTGGACGTGCGCTGAAGCCTTCTGCATCAACAGGGCGCCGCGCACCTCCTTCCCGCCACGGGTGAAGACCGTCAGCCCCTCGCCCTCCACCGTGTTCCAGGCAAAGCCGCCCAGCTTGGTCAGCTTCAATCGCCCATTGGATTTGATTTCCTTGACCATTGCGCCCAATGTATCCACATGGGCGGTCAGCGCCCGCCAGGGCAGGTCCGTCTCACCAGGGATCCTTGCTGCCAGGGCGCCCTTCTTGGTCCGCCGCAGGTCCACATTGGGCAGGTCGGCAAGCTCCCTTTCGCATAAGTCGATTGCCTTCTCCGTGAAACCGGTCGGGCTGGGCGTGTTCAGCAGCTCGGTTAAAAATTGGATCATTCCGTCGGTATTAATCTCAGGTAAGTTCATAATTTCCTTTGCTCTTTTCATAGTGGATGATCTTCTCGCGCCATTCCTGTGGGATCGGGATGCCCTGTTCAGCGGCATTATCATAAGAGACCATTACCGACTTTCCCCGGGCGATGGGCGTCCCATCCGACTCTGATTCCATCTGGAAGTCGAAGGTGATCGATTTCGTCCCCAGGTGGGCAACGCGCAAACCGACCCGCAGCGCCATCCCCAGCTGGATCGGCGCCAGGTAGTCAATCTCGTTACGGACCACAACCATGCCGGTCAGCAGGCTGGTATCAGGGGTGTATATCCCCACCTGCTGGTAATAGCCAATCCGGGCGGATTCAAGGTAGGTCAGATAGACCGTGTTGTTGACATGCCCCTGGGGGTCTAGGTCGCGGTAGCGGACGGTGATTGAGTGAAAGTAGGTGAACATGGGGATATTATAAATGAAAACATAGGGGATAGGGGATTGTGAATAGTTGATATGTGAAAGATCGGAGACAATTGGAAACATCAAGAGTGGAGACCCTGTTAATCTTGTGTGGAAATCTCACAAGTAGATCGATTGATCCTTTTTGATCCGTGATATTAATGGCATTCTGAGATTTACGCATTATCATAAAATCAGGTCTTTGTTTATAAGTAAAAGGAGGTTTTCATGTCCTTAGCTGAGCATTCCACTAAATTCCTCAATTATCTTGAATCCTGGTTGGCATTGCAGCCAACTGTAACATTTGATGAGCTGATCACCGAACCCCAAAAAACAGCCATCATCTCTGTGGATGTCATCAACGGCTTTCTCTATGAAGGGCCGCTTTCCAGCCCCAGGGTCGCACCCATTGGTGAGTCGATTGCAGAATTGATGCAAGCTGCCTGGGATCGTGGATTGAGGGATATTTTATTGGTTCAGGATGGTCATTCAAAAGATTCTCTTGAATTTGATGCTTTTGGTAAGCACGCCGTCAAAGGCACACACCAGGCGGAAACGATTGATGAGATAAAAGATCTTCCCTTTCATAATGAATTGACAAAAATGTTCAAGGATTCGGTCCACCCAGCTTTAAATAATGGATTTGATGATTGGGTTGATCAGAGAAAGCACATCACCACCTTTATTGCCGTTGGCGATGTAACAGATATTTGTGTTTACCAGTTAGCGACTTACTTAAAACTACGTGCCAACGCCTATCACCAGGAACGCCGCGTGATTGTTCCAGCCAATTGCGTCCAAACCTGGCATCTTTCTGTTGAAGACGCAAAAGACATTCCGGCAATGCCCCACCATGGTGATATGCTTCACGCGACATTTCTGTACCATATGGCATTGAATGGTATTGATGTTGTGACAGAAATTAAAACTTAAGTTGCACAGTAAAATGACAAGAGTTTCAGCAGTTTTGACTAATCTCCATAACTTCTGATGACTTTAACAACGGTTTCAGGGAAGATTAAAAGGTCCGGATCGAATACCTTTGTGGTATGATTAACGACGGTCATAATGAAAGACCTTGAGAAGACAGTGCCATTTTTACGATATTTTAGACCCCCTGCGGAAATAAATATAATTGTTTCAGCAGGTATTCCTTTTAAATAGAGAGGTATTGAAGTAATGAATAATTTTATTCAAGAAAAACCCCTAAAGTTTAGTATCCCACGCCGAATTAAAAGATTAGGGGAGCTAGCCTTCAACTTATGGTGGGTATGGAATCCTGAAGCACAACGTTTATTTAAATATATTGATGCATTATTATGGGAAGAAAGTTATTATAATCCGGTCGTCTTTTTAAGAGATGTTGATCGCGCTCGATTGAATGCGGCTGTCGACGATCGTTATTTTTTAGATAAATATGATCGGGTCTTGCGGGAATTCGACCGCTATATGAATGAAAAGGATACCTGGTTCTCAAAAACTTATCCGGATTTAACAGAGGAGTTAATGGCTTATTTCTCCTTTGAATTTGGCCTGCACGAATCCTTAATGGTATATGCGGGTGGTCTGGGTATTTTATCGGGGGATCACCTCAAAGAGGCAAGCGACCTGGGGATTCCTTTGGTGGCAGTGGGCTTTGTTTATACTTATGGTTATTTTTCACAGCGGATCAGTGAAGATGGCTGGCAGCATGCGGAGAATGTCCCATTAGATTTTGATGCTCTGCCATTGATCCGAGTGATGGATGAAAATGGTGAGCCTGTCAAAATCTCGATTGATTTACCGGGTCGTGAAGTGTTTGCTCGTATTTACGAATTAAATGTTGGTCGTGTCAAATTGTATTTGCTGCATACCAATATTCCGGAAAACGATCCAAAAGACCGCCAGTTGACAGATCGCTTGTACATCAGCGATCTTGAATTGCGTATTTCACAGGAAATTCTTCTGGGGATGGGTGGGGTGCGCGCCCTGCGCACCTTAGGGTATGAACCCACTGCCTGGCATATGAACGAGGGTCATTCGGCTTTCTTAACCCTTGAACGTGCCCTGGAATACGTCAAAAACGGCAAGACCTTTGATCAAGCCAGCAAAATCATTAAAAATAGCAACATCTTCACTACACATACACCTGTCCCTGCAGGGAATGATGAATTTCCCTTGTGGTTGATTGATAAGTACTTTGTCCAGGTGTGGTCTGATCTTGGGCTTACAAGGGATGACTTCATTGACATTGCCAAGATCAAGCAATCATGGGGTGGCGATGCTTTCAGCATGCCGATATTAGCGCTAAGGCTGTCTGAATTCCGTAATGGGGTTTCTGAATTGCATGGTATCGTTGCAAGGGAAATGTGGCGCTTCCTGTGGCCTGAAAAAGAGGGTGAGGAAATCCCGATTGGCTACATCACCAATGGCATCCACACAAAAACATGGCTGGCGCGACGGATGGGGATTCTTTTTTCCCGCTATTTGGGCTCGGATTGGGCGGATCATCTTGATGACCCCAGCCTGTGGGCGCAGATAGAAAACATCCCCGACGAGGAATTTTGGCGGGTCCGCCGGCACCTCAAGCGAAAACTTGTGGCTTATATCATCAGCCGTGGGCGAAAACAGTGGAAAACGACCCGGGTTCACCCGGTGCAAACCCTTGCAAGCGGGGTTCTTCTGGATCCATATGCACTCACCATTGGCTTCGCCCGACGCTTTGCGACATATAAACGGGCTAACCTGATCTTCAGAGACTATGATCGACTCTTAAATATTGTGACAAATGCCCGTATGCCTGTGCAATTCATTTTTGCTGGTAAAGCACATCCGGCTGACGAGCCAGGTAAGCAGATGATCCAGGAAGTTTACAGGGCAGTGAAGGATGCGCGTTTTGGCGGACGACTGGCCTTTTTAGAAGATTATGATATGAACATTGCCCGCTATATGGTTCAGGGCGTAGATGTTTGGTTGAACACGCCGCGGCGACCAAGAGAAGCCTCCGGTACATCGGGCATGAAAGCGGCTTTAAATGGTGTGCTTAACTTCTCGGTTTTAGATGGTTGGTGGCGTGAGGGCTATAACGGGCGCAATGGTTGGGCTATCGGTGACAACGTCACAAGGGATGCCGACCCCGAAACACAGGACGAAATGGATGCCTTAAGCCTTTACGAAACCCTTGAAAACGAGATTGTGCCCTTGTATTATGAACAGCGTTCTGCAGACAATTTGCCGGGTGAATGGATTGCCCGGATGAAAGAAAATATTCGCACATTGGCAGGTCAATTTAGCATGCGCCGAATGGTCAAAGAGTATACGACTCAATATTATTATCCAGCGCTGCTGAATGGCATTGAAGAACGGAATGGTAAGGAAAAATAATGGAAGTATTTCTTTCCCCAACCGCCTGGCTGATTGCCCTCGGTATTTTTGCTGCCCGAACAGTCAATATGGCTTTAGATACTTTGAGATTCATGTTTTTATTACGCGGAAAACGGGCATTATCCTGGGTATTGGGTTTTGTTGAATCGGTCTTGTACGTGTTTGTCATCGGGCAGGTTCTGAATAACTTGAGCAATCCACTCAATATTATTGGATATGCTGCAGGCTTTGCAACAGGGACCGTCCTGGGAATGATGATTGAAAAACGATTGGCAATCGGCTTTACGCATTTTAGTATCATCAGCCGCAGTCACAGCACCGAGATCGCTGATGCATTAAGAGCGGAAGGCTATGGCGTGACTGAAATTCCAGCCCGGGGGCGCGAAAGTAATTTCATGCTGGTGAATTGTCATGTGCGCCGGAAACAGGCAGATAATGTTGAAGCCTTAGCCCTGAATATAGACCCTGAAGCCTTCATCACCGCAGAAGAAGTCACCCCAAGACGAAGCGGTGTTTGGCGTACATAGATAAAATCTTTTTAAGTGTTCTTTAAAGGTTGCGACAATTTTTGTTGTGACCTTTTTTGTTACCCAGTCTTATTGGCTTGTTGTATACTAATAGGGACAATAGAATTACAGGAGGTATCATGTCTGGAGATTCAGGCGATTTTTTCTTAGGAAAAACCTACGATCTTGATGCGGGGAAAATGGGCGAGGATCGGATCCATTATGACCCAAATGATTTAACAACACACGGCGTTATCACTGGTATGACAGGCTCAGGAAAGACCGGCCTGGGGGTAATTTTGCTGGAAGAAGCAGCGCTGCAAGGAATACCAGCAATTGTTGTGGATCCTAAGGGTGATTTAACCAACCTTTTATTGCACTTCCCGGATTTATTGCCTGAAGATTTCAAACCCTGGGTTGATCGGGACGCGGCACGTCGAGAAGGGATCAGTGTGGATCAGGCGGCAGAGAAAACTGCAAAATTGTGGAAAAACGGCTTGGCTTCCTATGGCATTGAAAAGCCCCAACTTGAAGCGTTACGGGATGCTGTGGAATATGCCATTTATACGCCGGGTTCAGATTCGGGTTTACCGGTCAGTATTTTGGCTTCCTTTTCTGCGCCGACGATCCCATGGGAGGGCAACAAAGAATTACTGCGGGACAAAATTTCGAGCACGGTCACGGCTGTCCTTGGCTTGATTGGCATCAAAGACATCGATCCGGTCAGAACCAAAGAACATATTCTGCTCTCAAATATCTTTGAACATGCCTGGCAGGAAGGCAGAGACCTGGATTTGGCGACCCTCATCACCCATGTTCAGTCACCGCCTTTTGATAAATTAGGCGTATTCTCTCTGGACCAGTTTTACCCGCAAGATGACAGGTTTAAACTGGCGATGCTGCTCAATAATTTCCTGGCAGCCCCAGCTTTTCACACCTGGCTCGAGGGTTCACCGCTTGATGTTGGGGCGCTTTTATTCACGCCGGATGGCAAACCACGACACAGCGTCTTTTACCTGGCACACTTAAGTGATCAGGAACGAATGTTCTTTGTGACTTTGCTATACACTGCCGTTGAGACATGGATGCGATCGCAAAAAGGATCGGGCAGCCTGCGCGTTATGGTTTATTTTGATGAAATTGCAGGTTATTTACCGCCTGTGTCCAACCCGCCCAGCAAAAACATCATTTTACGCATGTTAAAACAAGCACGTGCCTTTGGTGTGGGATTGGTGCTTGCCACTCAAAACCCGGTTGACCTGGATTATAAAGCGCTTTCCAATGCCGGCACATGGATGATTGGCAAGCTACAAACCGACCAGGACAAAGCCCGGTTGCTGGATGGGCTTGAGGGTGCGGCGCCTGGTATCAATCGGGGTGACTTTGATCGGATGATCTCAAAGATTGATAAGCGGGTGTTCTTACTTCATAACGTTCATGAAACCGCGCCCCAGGTGTTTCATACCCGCTGGGCGATGAATTATTTGCCAGGCCCCCTTACGCGAACACAGCTCCCAGAACTTAATGCCCTGGTGAGCGCAAAAACACATGGTGGTAACAGGCGTGAGCAGTCTGTAAACGAAAAGGTAAAGGAAGAGAAAAAAGCTTCTTTGGGACAAACCGTTGTGCCAGTTATCTCCGGGTCGGTCAAAGTGCAGTATTATCCCGTCAATCTTGGCCCAGAATCCGCGTTGAAGGCAGCGAACACCCGGTTGGCTGGTGATATACCTCAGCCCAAATACTTGTATCGCCCGGTATTAGCTGGCCAGGCGCGAGTGGCATATTTGAATCGAAAATACAACATCAGTCATGAAGCCCTTTACACAGTGAGGATGGATGCGTATCGGAAAAAGGGATTGGTCCGCTGGGAGAATTTCAGGACAGAACCCATTGACCTGAATGGATTGTCTCAATCACCACAGCCGAATGCCTACTTTGAACCTCTGGATGCGCTTGGCTTAGAAAGCGGCAATGTTGTCAGTGATTTAGAAAAAGATTTCATAGAGTGGATCTACCGCACACAAACCATGCCATTGCGCATCAATCAGAATTTGGGGGTTGTGGCAAGTCCTGAGGTTTCTGATGAGGCGTTTCGAAAAATGTGTAAGGATGCTGTTGAGGATAAAAAAGACCAGGAAATCGAAGCGATCAAGACTAAATACGAGGCGAAATTAGACAAACTGGAAGATAAACTCAAAAAAGAAATGCTGGAATTGGAAGAGGATAAACAGGAACTCAGCCACCGTCGAATGGAAGAAGCAGGCAAGGGTTTGGAAAATATCATCGGGTTGTTTGCTGGCCGGCGCAGAAGCATCAGCACTTCTCTGACCAAACGCCGCATGACCAGTAAGGCCAAAGCGGATATGGACGAAAGTGAACAAGAGATCGCTGCAATAGAACAGGATATGAAAGAAATGGAAGAAGACCTGGCAGAAGAGCTCGAAAAAGTGGCTCTGCAATTTGAATCTATGCTTGACCAGGTGATTGAGGAACCCGTTTCTCCCTATAAGAAAAACATCTTTATCGAAATGTTTGGCTTGCTGTGGCTGCCCTATTATGCATTCGAACAAAACGGTGCCTGGGTTACCGTGCCGGCTTTTGAATGGGCGAAAGAAGTTGAAAGCTGAAAGTTCAAAGTTGAAAGCAATCAACTGCTAATGAAACTCTTACACTAAGATAGTAAATTTAAAAAATGAAATAAGAATGACAAACAAATTAAGCTAAAAGGAGTAAAAAATGATTAAAAGAACAGCCAAAGCCGTTTGGAAAGGGGATCTCAAAGCGGGGAAGGGCAAGATAAAACTCGGAAGCGGTGCCTTTGAAGGAAAATATTCTTTTACATCTCGCTTTGAAGATGGTGTAGGAACGAACCCTGAAGAGCTGATTGGTGCAGCGCATGCAGGGTGTTTCTCCATGG
>JAXHUT010000260.1:0-5484 GCA_034189405.1 Chloroflexota bacterium | reverse complement strand
AAGGTATTCCACTGCGCTCCAGGTTGGCGGTGGGTTGGAAAGCGAGCCGTATGTTTTCATATGTGATTTTGCGTTATAAGGGTCATTACGACGATTTATTTTACCCAACCCACCCTTGTATATTGAATGTAGTATGCTTTAGAGGTGAAAGGCAACAGTCAGGGGGTGGTGAGGGTGAATCTGAACCCACCCTTTAGGCACAAAGCCTGAGACGTAGATAAGATCCCCTCACCATCAATCACATAGAGATCGGACGGTATCTGAAGCCTCTCCTGCACCATTTTGAGATGAGCTTGCATTGACAAGGTTGATCCAATGTAATTTCCTGACCGATGCCATCTATAGTCTAACTAAAAAAGGAGAAAAATGCAAAACATATTAGGAATTGATGTATCGAAGGATGAACATGATTTGATCTTGGTCAAAGAGGGGAAACGCTATCATCGTGTGATCAGTAACGATTCTAAAGGATTTGCGTCTCTAACCAGCTGGCTCAACAGACATCATGTGACACATGTACACGCTTGCATGGAAGCCACAGGACAGTATGGAGAGGCATTGGCAGAATATCTCTATGATCTAGGTCACCTGGTAAGCGTTATGAACCCAGCCAGGATCAAACGCTATGGTGAGAGCAAACTGCATCGAAACAAGAATGACAAAGCGGATGCCAAACTGATTGCAGAGTTCTGCCTGAAGGAAAGTCCAGGCGCCTGGGAGCCTCTAAGCCCTGAAATCAAGCATTTAAGAGCCCTAATTCGCCGTTTAGAGGCGTTAAAGACCAATTCACGCCAGGAAAAGAACCGAAAAGAAAGCGGTGAAAAGGATCCTTGGGTTGTTGAAGATTTGATCAACCATATCGAGTATTTAGAAGAACGGATCAAAGCCACGAAAAAAGAGATCAGAAATTTAATCAAACAAAGTTCTGAACTGAAACCGCAGTACGATCTTTTGACCTCTATCCCGGGAATAGGGTTTTTTCTCGCTAGCACCCTGTTGGGAGAGATTGGTGATTTCTTGGCTTTTGAGAACGCCCCTCAATTAGCCGCTTATGCCGGTCTCACCCCCAGAAACTATCGTTCTGGCTCATCGGTCTTCAAGAAATCGCTAATAACTAAAGAGGGACGTGTTGAATTGCGTCGATGTCTTTATATGCCTGCTGTCTCGGCTTTACGTTGCAACCCCGTGATCCAATCATTGGCTGAGCGGATGAAAAAAACCAATCATCATAACATGGAAATTATTGTTGCAGCCATGAAAAAATTACTTCATCTAGCTTATGGTGTATTGAAAACACGAAAGCCTTTTGACCCAAATTATGGCGCTCAATTCAATTTTGCCTCTTGACTTTTAATACGGTATCTACGACTCCCTTCCCTGAAAGGAAGGGACTTTAAAACACCCCTTCCCTTCAGGGAGGGGGCAGGGGGTAGGTCGTAATTGGATTTTTCGAAATGCTGGATTGGAAATTTACACCGTGTCACAAATCAATGATAGACATCTAAACCCCAATCTTTTACCTAACCCTAAATCCCTTCCGGACTTTGATTCCCCTTTCCTTCAGGAGAGGGCAGGGGGGTGGTTGTAATCGGATTTTTCGAAATACAGGATGGAGGAGCATTATGCTGCTTGCTGCTTGCTTGTACCACGACACAAATCGAATTATAATTTCGTCTTCGTAGACACAAAATATTTTAACGTCAACATCTTTGGAGGCTTGTGATGAAACGCTGGTATCTTTATGCGCTGATCGGTTTGATCTTCGGGATCTTTGACTGGTTTTACCTGGATTGGTTGGAGCACGGTCTCGGTCCAAACCTGGGGGAAAATCCATTTATCGTCAAAACAATCATCCTGGGGCTTAATTATGGTATCTGGCTCGTGCCCATTATACCGGTGACCCTCTATGAAGCCAGACGAGCTGAGACCATCAAGACCCCAATTTTTGCCGGCATGCTCACATGGAGCTGTGCCATATTTAGTTATTATGCTTATTATGCCATCCTCTTTTCCCTTGGTAGATTGCCTCACCTCGACCATTTTAATATTTTTAGTCATGATTTTATAGAGGTTCGGGCTACGTTTTGGCGATGGTTCAAATGGATCATCCTGTTTCAGTTTATTGAATGGATTCCGATCGCCGTGATCGGCGGCGGACTCACCGGGGCAATTATCTGGTGGATACGTCAAAGATTAAAACCGGAAGAAACCTAAATTTAAAAATTAGAAGACTTGTTTGCGATACTGATAGAGCTGCAATATACTTCAGGGCAATATGGATTTAATTATTCAAGAAAAATTACTGGAAATTAATCAAATTTTTTACGACAGTTTTGCAAGCTCTTTTAGTTCTACACGCCACCAGGTTCAGCCGGGGGTGCGTCGCCTCCTTCAACCCATGCTCAAAAGCGAGGCAATCCTGGATGTGGGCTGCGGTAACGGCACCTTAGCAAGATTGCTGGCGGCTGAGGGCTTCAGGGGCAACTATTTGGGTCTTGATATGAGTGAGGGTTTGCTCACCAGGGCGGATGCCTTGCTTGAACAACCCGCCAACGGCGATTTTAATTTCATTCCGATTAACCTGGCTGACCCCGGATGGCATCAGTCCCTCCCAATATCCGCTTTCGATTGGTTGGTCTGTTTTGCGGTCCTGCATCATATACCAGGAGATGATCTGCGAAAACAAACTGCTCGCCATTTTGCGTCCCTGGTTTCACAAAATAGCCGGGTTGCTCTTTCTGTCTGGCAGTGGCAAAATAGCCCCCGTCTGAAAAAACGCGTGGTACCCTGGTCAGCCGTGGGCATAGACCCGCAAGCCCTCGATGAAGGGGACGTCTTGCTGGACTGGCGAGCTGGGGAAACCATCGGCTTACGCTATGTGCATACCTTTAGCGAAGATTCGTTAACCGCCCTGGCGAAAACTGCCGGGTTTAAGGTGATTGAAAATTACTACGCCGACGGAAAAGAAGGCAATCTTGCCTTATATCAGACCTGGCAATTGGCATAATCATCAAAAGCCGGTGATCCTCAAAGGATCTCCGGCTTATTTCATTCATCCAAATAACGATCTGTCTTATCCCAGCGCGACATCCAAAAGCATCATCACAGCAAAACCAAGCATGACACCAATGGTTGGGATATCAGAGTGTCCTTCGGATTTAGATTCCGGGATTAACTCCTCAGCAACAACATAAATCATGGCGCCTGCAGCAAAAGAAAGGGCATAGGGTAATAACGGACGCATCATCAGGGTGGCTGCTGCGCCAATCAGACCCGCAATGGGTTCCACCATACCGGAGAATTGACCGAATAAGAAAGCCTTACCAACTTTCCATCCCTCGCGTCTGAGAGGCGCTGAAACAGCCAGACCTTCCGGGAAATTTTGAATACCAATACCAATGGCAAGTGCAACAGCCGAAGCCACATCAGCCCCTTCAACCCCGGCTGCAGCAGCACCAAAAGCAACCCCCACAGCCAATCCTTCTGGAATATTATGCAAAGTTATTGCAATGATTAACAAAAGGCTGCGCTGCCAGGATGTTTTAGGCCCTTCCGCCTCGCTAATATCCATGCCCATATGCAAGTGCGGCAGTAATTTATCTGTCAAGAAAAGAAAAACACCACCGAGAATAAATCCAGCAACAGCAGGAACCCAGACAGGGACTGACAAATTATGGGACATTTCAATCGCTGGTGCTAATAAAGAAAAGAAACTGGCAGCAATCATCACCCCAGAGGCAAAACCCAGCATGCCATTCAGAAGCTTTCGGCTGACTTCTTTGGTAAAGAAAACCAGAGCTGCCCCCAATGCGGTCACCCCCCAGGTGAAAGTTGTGCCTATTAATGCCTGGACAATGGGTGAAAATTGTTCTATAAAAGTAATCATAAATTAACTCCTTGTTAGTTCTTCATACACTTCACAGGATTATAACATAATATTAGGTCAATGTAAATTATCATTTATTCATGACTAATTCTTACATGTTATAAGATAAAGGTAAAATAGTGATATGCCAACCGATGATGGAAAGTTTCAGCGCGTCAAGTTCGCAATCGAACAAAGGGAATTCTTCACAGATTTAACCACCGCTTTCAGATTGTTCAACGGCTTTTATGAGGGTTACCCGGGCCTGGTGATTGATCGCTACGGCGAGACCTTGGTCATCTTTGACCATGGGAAACCAGGCGAAGCTGACGAAATTATTCAACAAATTGGGCGTTGGGCTGTGGAAGTACTGGATGGTATTACGTCTGTGCTTCTCAAGCAGCGCCAGGGGGCAGAGAGGGTAAAGGGTATTCTAATTGAGGGCAACGATGTAACCCAATCCATTCGAGAGTTTGATGTTTCCTATGCCCTTAATCTGCGGTTGAACCAGGATGCCAGCTTTTATCTGGATACGCGCAATCTCCGACGCTGGCTGCTGGATCATTCAGAAGGCTTACAGGTTTTAAACACATTTGCTTACACCGGCAGCCTGGGCGTCGCAGCAGGGATGGGTAATGCATCCATGGTCATTCAAACCGACCTCAACGAGAGCTTCCTGGAAATAGCACAAACATCCTGGGACATTAATCATCTTGACCCGAATAGAAGCAAGGTCATCACCGCTGATTTCTTCAGAGTCACCGGGAAGATGCGCCGTGAAGAACGCTTGTTTGATTGTGTCATCCTGGATCCTCCCTATTTTTCAACGACGGAAGCTGGTCGGGTTGACCTGCAAAGGGATATCTCACGGTTAATCAATAAAGTACGTCCGCTTGTCGCACATCAAGGTTGGCTGATCCTAATTAACAATGCCTTGTTCCTTTCTGGAGAAGCCTTCATGAAGGAGCTAAAAAGCCTCTGCAAGAGCCCGTATCTTTCCTTTGAGAGGATCATCCCCGTCCCACCAGATGTGACCGGCACTCCTAACACCATCCTGGATACCCCGCCTGTAAATCCAGCGCCTTTCAATCACCCGACGAAAATCGCAATTTTACGAGTGTTTAGAAACGATAAGCAAAAGTAAAAACGCCAATCGAAACTATCGAATACAGGAAGGAAACATGGAATCTAACAAAAACATTTTGAAAAGAATCAAAATCATGCGATGGGTCGCCCGGGTTTGGAGCACCCTGACTTTCTTATTTGGGCTGATACTATTCGTCTCCCTCATCATTGATGCGAGCAATGAACCACCTACGTCGATATACTGGTGGCTTTTTAGTTTATGGTTTGCTTCCGTTTTAGGTTTGATGCTAGGTTGGCGCTGGGAAAGGGCGGGTGGCATTATTGCGCTCACCAGTCTGATCTCCCGCGAGTTGACATTTTTTTTTGAGCGGACAGATTCTGGTTGAGTTCTGGATGGTATGGCTGCCAATTTTACCCCCGGCAGTCCTATTTATGGAGACCTGGCTTCTGTAGAAAAAAATGAAAAATGCACAGCTCCCCCGCGAAGTTTTTGATTAAGCGACCCCCCTAACCCCCCGCAGGCTGAGGGAATT
>JAXHUT010000026.1:0-2096 GCA_034189405.1 Chloroflexota bacterium | reverse complement strand
ATCGTTTTTGTAGGGTGCAGTGCGAGCCTACCCTACGAGCTACCAGCTTTTTCACCTTTCAACTTTCAGCTTTGAGCTTTTAGCTTTGATCTACGAACTACCAGCTACAAGCTACGAGCTATAAAGGCTGTTATTTGTTTTTCAACAATCTCAGGCTGTAGTCCTTTGAACATCATACTAAATAAGGCATAATGATAGTCATACAGCGAACTGAAAGAGACAGGAAACTATGACAGACCAATCACATTTGACGCACACGCCATTACCCGCCATTCATTTGATCTACGCGACAAGGGCATTCCCCAGGCCGACTCAAGAAAACCTTGTGCAGGCAATTCAAGCGACCCTTGACAGCTCGAAGGAGCAGGAGATTAAAGCCTCATGGACTTTCCAGGAAGCCCAAAAATGCCTGGGACAAATTCAAATTGGATTGCACACAATTCAGGTGGCTGGCTTAGCCAACCCACTGCCCCAGGAAATTGTGGATTGTACCATCCACGCCTCCCCCTGGCAGCCGCAGATCAAAGCAGCCATGCGTTTACACCAATCCCACCTCAGCCTGGTTTATGGGGGATCAGCATATGAACCGGTCGAAAAGATGATCGCGCTATATCAAGCAGCACATGCCTTTGCAGGGGAGGATCTGCTAGGCATCGTTAATGAAAACGCATGGACATCTCACCCACCGGCAGACACTCTCAACCCCGATAAAATACGCAGTTTTCGACAGGATCTCCCCCTGAATCTATGGGTAGGTTACGTTAAGTTTTATGTTGATGAAAAAAATTACTGGCTGGTCACCAAGGGACATCACATCTTTGATGTGCCGGATTTAGCTTATTTCGTCCGGGAAGATGAAGATCCGGCGCAAATCATCAAACACTTCATCAATATCTTTTACTATCTTTTTGAAAAGGACGTTTTCGTCGCCGCCGGGGACACCCTGGAAATATCTCAAAGGGGTCATTTCTTAAAGTTCAGTGAAGTACCTGAGGGCGCTGACTTCCTGATGGGGCCCTCCGGTACATTGGTGATTGAAAAGATCCACCCGGATGATCTCGCGCAGCCAGATTAATCCGGTTTAAATTCAAAGTCCTTAATGAACTGCCCTTGTTCCGGCGTTTCAACCGCATGAGGAATATGCTGACGCACCCAATGGGAAGCCTTTACCCCATCCAGACCGAAAACGACCTTTGCCAAACAGGCGGCAAACATACCCGTACGTCCCAAACCGGCATGGCAATGGATCACGGTTGTCATACCAGCCTTTGCCAAGTTCAGGGTGCGTTCAATCGGCTTCTGAAAGGCACCACTTTTGGGGATCGATAAATCCTCAACTGGTGTGTAGATCACCTCAAAACCAAGCTGCTTATAACGTGCATACAAATCCATGCCAAGCAGATCTTTAACCTCTTGTTTTGGGGTGAGCATGACAACGGCATCTACCCCAGCGTTGATAAAAGCATCCAGCAAAAGAGCCTGCCGGTCAAAAAGCGGACTGAAGGGCAGCGGGCTGCGATAAACCGTACCCTCCAATCCGTAGGGTAATTCCGTTAATAACTTCTCAGATGACAAATCGGTCTCCTTTATGTTAAGTAACCTGAATTATACGGTATGTTCAATCATCAAATAGTATTTTTTGCTTGTTGTTGATTGAGACACATTTCAAAAATGACCATAGGTGAGACCAATATCAAAATTGACACCTATACATATGTGACTTGTTTTTATGAATTTTAACTTTTGTTTTTTGAAATCCGCTTTTTTAAATCCGCTCAAAAGGTGCCCTGTTGTGGTATAATTTCGCCGGAAAACATCAAAGTGAACAATACACAACTTGAATGATAATTATTTAAAGAGTGTATAATCACTTCTATTTTCAAATAATTAATCTTATGGAGGTTACCTGATGAAAGTTTCTATTGATAAAGATCTGTGTATAGACTGCGGCGTATGCGAGGCATTAGTCCCAGAGGTTTTCAGAATCAGTGATGAAGGCGTTACAGAAGTTATCCTTAACCCAGTTCCGGAAGAGCTTCAAGACGCTGTCCGGGAAGCTGCTGAAGAATGTTCCACAAAAGAAGGTAAGCTTAAAG
>JAXHUT010000259.1:0-8880 GCA_034189405.1 Chloroflexota bacterium | reverse complement strand
TTTTTAGTAAAATTATAATCCAATTAAACAATGTCAATATTTCTATTGACATTATTAAAGAATATGATAAAATACTTGCATGATCAAGTACTTAGAACAGAAACTAATAGATTATGCTTCCTTTGCCGATTAAGGCTGCTAAAAAATTATAGCATATTATCTTAGATATTTTCAATGGTCCGCACCCAAGAGGAGGTGTTGATGCAAAAACTACCAGAAAAATGTCCAATTTGTAAATCTGAGATCCTGGTGACACGATTCTTTTGCCCTCACTGTGATTCAATTATTGAAGGGCATTTCCAACCGCAATCCGGCCCATTCTCAGATCTCACAGAAGAACAAATCCATTTTGTATTGACCTTCGTGCGTTGTGAAGGCCGCTTCAATCGCATGGAGGAAGAGCTTAATCTCTCCTATCCCACATTACGGAACCGACTATATGATGTCATTCGGGCATTGGGTTACGAACCTGGTAAAGATGAAGAACCCACACTGTCAGCTGAGGATCGACGAAGAATTCTGGATGATCTTGAACAAGGGAAAATCTCGCCACTCCAGGCACAGCAGCTCTTACAAGGTCTGGAAGTTGAATCTATGAAAGGTGAATAATTATGGCCTCAACAGAAGAAAGAATGCGCATTTTGATGATGATCCAGGAAGGAAAAATATCCGCTGCTGAAGGGGCTCGCCTGATAGAAGCCCTTGATGACCTCAGCGAACCTACCTCTCCCCCACCTCCTTCTCCCAGCAGTGTAACTGGCGGCAAGAAACCCCGTTACCTACACGTGTTGATCACGGATACTAACACCGGCAAAACCAGGGTTAATGTGCGCCTACCCGTGTCTTTGATCAATTCCGGAATTCGTATGGGCGCTCGCTTTGCACCTGAAATCGAAGGTCTCAATATGGAAGACCTGAATGCCTGGTTGAATTCTGGTGAGATTGGTCAAATTGTGGATGTCTTCGACGGCGAGGATGGTGAACATGTCGAAGTTTTTCTTGAATAAATCCGCCTGATTATTTACATTTCCAGAAAAAACAAACCGCTGGCATCCTTCAGGCGTAAAATTACGCTCTGAAGCATGTCACCATTTTATCAGATCGCAAAACAATGACGACGACGGATCAAAGCGATAGTAAAAAACAACCCCTCTTAAGCAAAATACTACTACTTTTTTTAGCCGCCATGGTATTGGCTAATGTTGCCAGCAATATGTACGCTGGAATCTTGCCGCTGTACCTAAAATCTCTTGGCGCCTCTGTAGGTCAGATCGGGTTGTTCTTTACATTGCTAAATATTCTGCCTTTAATACTACAGATTCTCGGCGGGTGGATTTCTGATTCACTCGGCAGGCTCAAATCAATTGCTATGGGAAGCATTGCAGGGGTTGTTTCATATTTTGGTCTAATTCTAGCACCCACATGGCAATGGGTTTTCTTCGGTGAAAGTTTAAGCGCAATCACACGTTCATTAATTGGGCCGAGTTTTGGTGCCTTCATTGCAGAAGAGTCAGCAGAAGAAAATCGGGCTCGTGTTTATGGCATCACCCAAACCATATTCCTGATCGTCACAGTTGTTGGACCGCCCTTAGGCGGCTGGCTGGCAGATGCTTACGGCTTCAAATTTATGCTTATCGTGGCTGCAATCATTTATTTTTGCGCCACAATCTTGCGCGTGTTTATGGCAAAACGAGCAGCCGCTCATGAGAGGAAGACGGCTTCTGGCAAATTAACCTTACATTCACTTAAAAGCAATTTAGGCGCGATGACCGCGATTATTCTCTCAGGTGGTCTGATCACATGGCTGCTGATAACCGATGGCGTCCGTGATATTGCCTTCAGTCTCTCTGGCACCTATATCCCATTATATGTTGAGCAATTCGGCGGCATGAGTACCACTGAAATTGGCTGGCTGACCTCCATCCTCGGGCTCTCAAGTATGGTGATCAACATCCCAGCAGGTTGGCTGGCAGATAAAAAAGGTGAGCGCGTGAACATTGTTTTGGGCTTGATCCTACTATTCATCGCCCTGATCACATTTGTACGCATGGATACCTTCTGGGGGTACGCGTTGGTCTGGTCCCTTTTTGGATTGGGGAGCGGTTTAATGCAGCCTGCTTATCAATCTTTGCTAAGCAAAGCCTTGCCTGAAAAATTACGCGGCACCGGTTTTGGATTAATCCAATCCAGCCTGGGTTTATTCTCATTGCCTGCACCTTATATTGGCGGCTATATCTATGAAAACATATCCCCCCAACTGCCATTTTTGATTACAGGATGGGCGAGTTTGTTGGCTGTCATCCCAGCCTGGATCAAATTTAAATTACCTGACAAAACACAGGTTGAAACAACGGCTCCCCTTGCATCAGAAGCAAACCCCGAATAAGAGATCAATTATGGATAAAACCTTAGAATTTGCAGGAAAACCATATCCCCATTGGCAGCGTCGCTTTTTCACAATCTGGTCTGGACAGGCGATCTCAATGTTAGGGAGCCAAATAGTAAGTTTTGCTGTCGTCTGGTATCTGACAGAGCAAACCGGCTCAGCGACTGTCCTGGCAATCTCCTCAATGTTTTCGATTCTCCCTAACATCCTATTATCGCCAATCGCTGGGACATTGGCGGATCGTTCAGACCGAAAAAGGATCATGATCATCTCTGATTTCGTCGTTGGATTAGCTCGGTTATTAGGATTCTTTCTTTTTCTGACCGGCGTCATCCAGGTCTGGCATATTTACCTGATGATCTTCATCGGGTCTGCTGCTGGCGCTTTTCAACACCCGGCTATGGCTTCATCAACAGGATTAATGGTTCCCAAAAAGCATCTTTCACGAGTTGCGGGAATGAATCAAACACTTTATGGTGCGCTCAGTATCGCTGCGCCACCCCTTGGTGCTTTATTGATGAGCTTGACTTCCATTGCAAACATCTTTATGCTGGATTTCGTCACCATGCTTGTCGCGGTTCTCCCGCTGCTGTTCATCCCCATACCGCAACCTGAAACACGTAGAGATCAAAATGGTGATGCCATCAAACATAGCTTTTTCGAGGACATCAAAGAGGGCTTTCATTACATCCTCAACTGGAAAGGGCTGACCTTATTATTGCTATCAGCGATGTTGATCAATTTTTTGATCTCTCCTGCAATGTCCTTGCTGCCCTTGCTTGTTAGCAAACACTTCGGGGGAAATGAAGTTCAATTAGCCTTGATGAATTCAATGCTAGGTATAGGTATGCTGATTGGTGGTTTAATCCTCAGCGTTTGGGGCGGGTTTAAACGTCGTATTCTTACAAGCTTTATGGGCCTTGTTTTTTCCGGTATAAGCTTAGCCGTTGTCGGTTTTGTCCCTTCAACAGGTTTTTCTATCGCTGTGGTCGCGTTTTTGATTTCTGCGGTGATGATGCCATTGATAAATGGTCCAATTAATGCAGTTGTTCAATCCGCCGTCACGCCTGAGATGCAGGGAAGGGTTATTTCGATGATAAGTACCGCTGCTGGGTTTGCGATGCCGATTGGTTTGGCGATCGCTGGTCCTGTATCCGATGCTGTTGGCATCCAAACCTGGTTTGTGATTGGCGGGATTGTGATGAGCCTTGCCGGGGTTTTCGGTTTCATCTCACCCACAATGCGACACATTGAGGATCAACACCAGGTTCCTGAAAGCATCAAGGAGCTGAGGATACCTTAAGCGCCAATACCCTGCGTTGTTTTAGAAATTAATTTATCAGACATCCTGGTACGAGTATCAAAATTTAGATATTATCTAACTGGAATGCTGAAAGATAAACTACAAACCCTCTTGCTGAATATATTCAGATTCATCCACATTCCATACAACGTCCTCAATTTTTGCAACCAACCACGGCGAATCCTGATCCCCCCTGACTGCTGCCTTTCACCTCTAAAGCATACTACATTCAATATACAAGGGTGCGGTGCGATCGCCTGCCTGATGTACAACGGAACACCTTTAGGTGCAGACCCCAAAGGGCGTGAGCGGTCACAGCACCATTTATGGCACTGAGATTCAAAATCTGAAGATTCGGATGACAATTTTATCCTTTATCCTTCATGCTAATAGCTACAATCTACTCCCTTTTAGCTTTGATCTACAAACTACCAGCTACAAGTTACGAGCTATCAAGGCTGTTATTTGTTTTTCAACACTTTCCAATAGGAGAGTGTTGAAAAACAAGTCGAGGGAGTTTATTAATAGAAAATCAAGGCAGGTTTCATCTTCATCTCCCTATAATATTCTAGAATAATAAAATAATTACAATTAATTCGTAGGGGCGCAGCATGCTGCGCCCCTACCTCCCGAAAAATGATCGTTTCACAATGTTATTCAACACACTCCAATAGTTTCATTGACGGGGTACTACGATTATGCTATCATAATTTAGTCCAGCCTAATTTCTATGTAACACCCAAGGATGCGCATGCCAAAGGAAATCAGCCACAACATCCAGGATTATCTTAAAAGGATTTATGAATTCACGCTTAGCGGTGGTCGGGCGTCGACCAACCAGCTCGCAAAGGCATTAGGTATTTCTGCCGCGTCTGTGACCAATATGCTCCAAAAGCTTTCTAAAACCAAGCCCCCTTACGTAACCTATCAAAAACATAAAGGTGTTAAGCTCACAAAATTTGGTCAACAAACAGCTTTAAAAATCATCCGTCGCCACAGGTTGATAGAGATTTATCTCGTGGAGAAATTAGGCTACACCTGGGACGAAGTGCACGCTGAGGCAGAAATCCTTGAGCATGCCATGTCTCCCCTCTTAGAACAGCGCATTGACGCTGCCCTCGACCACCCCAAATTTGATCCCCACGGGGACCCAATACCCGATATTAACCTGGAAATTCCTGAAATCGAGCAGGCATCATTGAGCAGTCTCGAGATTGGGAGCAAAGGTCGCGTCCTTCGCGTTCCTAACGAAGACCCCCAGGTCTTGCGTTACCTCGGAGAATTCGGTATTCGACCTGGCGTTCACATAAAATTGATCTCCCGAACCCCCTATGATCAAACCATGCGAATTCGGATCATTGAAACAAGTGAGGAAGCTGTCGTTGGGCCAAATTTAGGCAAAAATATAAGCATAGCAAAGGAATCATAAATAATTAAAACATGCCAGAACTCCCTGAAGTTGAAACGATCATACGCCGGCTCAAAGGCAGTGGCGGCGCACCATCCGTCCTTGGGCAAAGGATTCAATCCGTAGAAATCAACTGGGGGAAAATTATCGCCCTGCCTGACCCCCCACAATTCAAACAAAACCTGGTTGGGAAAACGATCATCGATGCAAAACGACGTGGGAAGTTCATGTATTTCCCTTTAGATTTAGGGCACCTATTTGCACATTTACGAATGAGCGGGGATATGCGCCTTGAGAAAAAATCGAAACCCGTTGAACCCTATGATAGGGTATTGCTCAACTTTTCAGCGAATTACCGAATGGTCTTCAGCAATATCCGAAAATTTGGTCGCATGTGGTACACCAATGATCCCGAGGACGTGATTGGTAAACTTGGAACAGAACCGCTCAGCGAATATTTCACGCCACTACACCTATACGAAAAATTACAGGCACACTCCCGACAAATTAAACCGCTTTTGATGGACCAAACCTTTATCGCTGGTTTAGGAAACGTCTATACCGATGAAGCGCTGTTCATAAGCGGAATTCATCCCCTGCGCCCTTCCGATTCACTCACAAGAGCGGACGCTGAGCACTTACATCATGCGATTCAAAGCGTCCTACGAGAAGGCATCCGGAGCCTGGGCGCCAGCATCGACTGGATTTACCGGGGCGGGCAATTTCAGAATTATTTCAAGGTGTACAAGAGAGAAGGGATGCCCTGCCCACGTTGTGGCACAAGCATTGTAAAAATTAGAGTCGGCCAACGGGGAACACATCTTTGTCCGAGATGCCAAATTTTCAAACCGTAAGATTGGGCTCAAAATCTACCAATAAAAAGGCGCTGGATTAGCGCCTGAATTTTATTGATAACCCTTATTTACTTTATCCGCAGGGTTCGTTTCGTTTTTTCCAGATTCTCCCACCACCAGCGCACAGTGTCCGTAATGCTTTCCACCAATGTGCGCGGTTTGTAGCCGAGTTCGTCCTTTGCCTTTTCACTGCTGATCTCCGAATTACTGAAAACCGTCTCCAAAGAATACCTTGTAATCTTGGGTCTTGTTTTAGTGATCTTGTAATAAAATTCTGCGATGGGTGCCACAATCATTGCAACAGGCAAAGGGAAGGTGATCATCGGGGATTTTTTACCGGTGACTTTTTCCACCAAACTGTGCAGTAATTTAAGTTCTATCCGCTCCCCACCCAAGATATAGGTCTCGCCAGGTTTTCCAAGATCCCTTGCCAGGATATGCCCTTTTGCAACATCACGCACATCCACAAAATCGAAAGCTCCATCAACCATAAAACTCAAGGGTTTGGTCATCCAGGACAGGATCAACTCACCCATTTCCGATCGACGGAAATCGTAAGGCCCAATCACCCCTGTTGGGCAGATGATGCGTGTATCCAGTCCGTCTTCCGTGGCATCTTTTATTAATAAAGAGGCTTGCGCTTTGGTGCGGTCATAAGAACCAGCCGGGTTATTTGCATCAAATTTGCAATCTTCCGAAATACGAACCCCTAAAGGAGGACGCTCTAAGGCATGAATTGAACTGGTATAAACCAATTTCTTGACGCCCATTTGTTTTGCAGATTCAATGACATTGCGCGTCCCCTCAACATTGACAGCCTGCAGCAAGTGGTTTTGGTCTTCAGTGATCGAAACAAGTGCGGCAAGGTGGAACACATTTTCCACGCCCTTCATCGCATCCTTCAAGCATTCAATATCGAGAATATTCCCCTCAATCAAGCCCACATCCAAACCATCCAGAGACTGGGTACCCTCACCAGGAAGGATGAGTACCCTCACATCCTCACCCTGGGATAAAAGCTCTCGCACCAAAACATTCCCCAGATGACCCGCACCACCCGTTACAAGATTCATCTAACTCACCTCATTCCAGCTAATAATAATCCAATTCCTGATCGGGTAACTTCTTGCCAATCAGCCCCTTGTGGGTCAAAAGTTGCCTGCAATAACAATCCCATCGCGACAGAAGTCAAAACCCTTGCAGACACTTCTGGATCCAGGCTTTTCTTAAAAGCCCCTTCATAAATACCCGTTTGAATTAATTCAGAAAAATATTCCAGAAATTGGTGATAAGGTTCAACAGCTCTTTGCCACACATCAGGTTGGCGATTAGCCTGAGTCCAGAATTCCAACAAAATGGGAAAGCCGTCGTCCAAAGCATCAAAAATACCGCCAGAGATTGCTGCCATATTTTCGAAAATTTGGGGAACGTCCTCGGTTCCTATGCTCACGGACTGAAACAAACCTTCCACGTCATTCAACCATGTGCCCATCAAAACCAGGAACAAATCCTGCTTTGAGGAGAAATGGTGGTAGAAAGCACCCTTGCTGACATTTGCCTTTGAGCAAATTTCCGCGACGCTGGTGGCATCGTACCCGTTCTTAGAAAATAATTCCAAAGCTGAATTGATAATGGCGTTCTGCGTTTCAACGCCGCGAGAAGTAAGTGTCATAACTTCCTTTACAGTAAGAGAACAAACCGACCAGTCGGTATTAATAAAGATACTATTGAACGGTGAAATGCGCAAGGGGGAAATCGTTGATCAGGTATTTGGTGTTGGGAATTAGGGGAATTGTGTCATGATGAGTAGTGAATAGTGACTCAAACTTTCACTACTCACCATTCACACTTCATTATACGTTTCACACCTCCGGCCTGAATAACCCCAAGGCGACCGCTCGTGCGACCAGTTGCTGGATATTGTGCGCATCAAGACGTGCCTTCATATTTGCCACATAACCACGGATGGTTCGGGGTCTCAATCCAAGTTGGAGCGCGATTTGTGCAGTCGTCAACCCCTCACCCAACAATACCAAAACCTGATGCTCCCGCCGGCTGAGTTTGGGCAGTGCTTCTTCCGGTACAGGCGCACTTCGGGTGACCACGACAATATCTCCTTGTTTACGAGCAAACAACGGACCTTTAGCGTCAGGCAAATACGCTTCCCAACGACCGTGATTAACAGCCCGGACGATCCGATCGGCCGGTGCATTCACTTCCACCACACCAAAAGCATCTGGCGCTTTAAAAATTAAAACTCTTGTCATTCTGGACTCCTCCTGTAGACCCCGCGCGCTCACGAAAACCACAATTTCCCTTCAATAAATAGAACATATGTTCTAATCATACGCAATTAAGAGGTGTTTTGTCAAGAGTTTAAATGTTAAGAATGGGTGGAATCCATATTCGGCGAATATTTGTCCATGGTCCAGAAGGCAGCTGCCGCTAAAAGACCAAAAACGACCCCACCCCACCAGGATGCCTGGTGGCAAATCCGATCGCTTAGAAATCCCCCCAAAACCGGGCTGATCCCCACAGCCACATTCCATGTCAAGCCGTACAGGCTCATGTAGCGGCCGCGCTTATCGACCGGTGCAAGGTTTGCAGCATAAGCGCTGGTTCTTGGCACGACCACCAGCTCTCCCAGTGTCATAACGACCATTGCCAGCCAAAATCCCCAAAAACCGGTTGATAAAGCTACGATAAGCGGTGCAAAGATATAGAAAACTGATCCCCAGCGCATTACCCGCACATCAGGAAAAGATCGGGTTTTGCGCGTGACCAGCACCTGTAAAAAGACCACCATCAATGCGTTGGTGGTTGGCAGCCATCCATACAATCGCTCCGGAATACCATATTCGGTCTTGACATACACGGACAGCAGCACCCACATTAAAGAAGCTGTCATTTGTATGAGTGTAAAAGCACC
>JAXHUT010000258.1:0-4970 GCA_034189405.1 Chloroflexota bacterium | reverse complement strand
TGATGTGTGATTTGGTCTAATAGAAAAGAATTGCATCATCTTTTTTGCTGTTAGTTTGTATTCAAAGTTGGGACAATTCACTCAAATTATCAGAGTGATTATTCGATTCTGTCACCAGAACTAAAATAAAGGGGGTTGCGTTGGTTTGGGTCGTACTTTATTAGCGTGTTCATTCAAGTATGGTTCAAGATTTGCATAATCTTCAGCGATGGAAAGCGGCAGGCTGATGGCACCCCGTTTTAATAGCAGATGATTGCCTTCAGGCATTTCATTATATTCAATAACGAAGAGCGGCACCCAATCATGCTTCATATTTTCAATTGCTCCGCTCCATGTGCCGCCTTTATTTGCACTGCTGGCAACAACAATCCCATAATCCGCCAGCGTGTAAATCAATCGATTTCGACCCATGGCTAATCCGACATTGAATGAAGCTGAGGGGGTGTAAGGTGTTATCAGGCACAGATCACCCTTTTGAATTGAATTTCTATACACTGGTTTTCTTAACATTCGTTCCATATTATTTGCAATGACGCCAACCGATGTTCCCCGTGCCGAAAGACTTGCTTCCATGCTGATCGTATCGACCCCCCTAGCGCCGCCTGAATAAAGCACCATTCCTGATAAGCCGCAGGAATTACCAATCCACTCAGCGCACTTTTTCCCAATATTGTCCAGGTGGCGTGATCCAACGATAGCAACCCCTTTTTGCCCCAATAAAGCGTGCTCCCCGCTGTAGAAAAGAACTGGTGGCGCAGCCTCTCTCAGCCTTGTGCGATATCGATTGGGATAATCCTGGTCCGCCCGGGTGATAACGTTTACGCCAATCGATTCCAGCCTTTCCAGCTCAATTGCAACAGCACCTGCTCTATCCAATAATTTGTGGAGATTGTCTGCTTCCAGTTGGTCAATATTCAATTCAATTTCTAAATCACGGGATGACATACCTAATAATTTACCCGGTCGTTTTAAAGAGGAAGATTGAATTTTTCGAGCAAGTGGATTCCACCCTCGCAAAGTCAGAGGTTTGGGTTCCGGGTCAGACTCCAATCCGAGTCTGGAACATAGTATTAACATGGATAAGGCATCATCTGAAATCATAAAATCATTAATTCTTTCTTCCAGCTGCTTTGGCAAGTGTGAACGGAAAAACCGGGCCGCTGCCATTTTTTTGTAATAAATATCCAGCTATTGTTAAAGTCCAGCGTGAATCAACAATATCATCAACAAGGAGAACTGGCTCAGGGGGTATTTTACCTTTTAATCCTATGGAGCTTAAGACATTTTTAGACTGAAAGAAACTGTTTTCCATATTCTTCTGCTCTGGTGGGTGAGAAACGCGTTCAATGACCTCAAAGTAATCCAATCTTAAACGTTTTGCCAAATTGCGGGCAAAATCCGGCACAAGGGTAGGGTGACGATGTGAAGGGATTGGAGTCACCCATTCGGGGAAGGGGTCAGGCTGCCACACATCTTTGATGAAATGAAGGGAAGCAGCAATCAATGCTTCGTCAAAATAACCGTTTTGGTATTTCCCTGTTTTGACCAGCTTTCCCCATAAACCATCGCCATAATAACTCAATGAACAGCCGACCCTGTTTTGGTATTCTTTGGGTATTGAACGCCTTTTTTGGTGTAGAAGAAGTCCGGTTGGAAGCATCTTTCGTGGTAGGATCTCAATTCCTTCTTCTTCTAAATAGCCTTGTGCTTCAACTAGAAAATGCGTTTTTACCTTAGGTAAAAAACCACTATTCTGACAATTGGCACACACACCGCATCGTGAGGGGTTTGGGTCGTTTAAGGATTTTTGTAGGAATTCCATCAGGCAGCCTTTATAGTTGAGGTATGCTTGCATTTCCGCCACCTCAGCCCTACGTAAGTTTGTAATTCTTTCTGTCCGTTCTTTGTCAGGTTCCCATTTTTTAGACGTGCGAAAATAAATTTTCCGTCCCTGGTAATCTATGCCAATGGCTCTATCAATCTCCAGAAGCTTGAGTGCTTTTTCAAGGACGGCATAAGCGGTGTTAACCTCACTTAAAATATCGTAAAATGGCAAACCCTCAGAATTTTCAAGACTATTTAAGATTTGTGACATAATTCTATCGCTCGGAAAAGCAGAATTGATAAAATATTCTTGTATTGATTCGTCTTCGTCGCCGCCCAATAATATGCCATAAGACTTCTCTATCTTTCGGCCCGCACGTCCAACTTGCTGATAGTAGTGAACCACGGACCCTGGGCATTGAAAATGGATCACAAAATATACATCAGGTTTGTCAAAACCCATCCCAAGGGCAACGGTAGCCACTAAGATATCAATTTCATTATGTAGAAATTCACCCTCAAGTTTTTCCCTTTTCTCAGAGTCCATGCCACCGTGATAGGCTCTGGCATTAAATCCCTTCAGTGTAAGCCAATCAGCGAGCCTTTCAGTGTCATGTACAGTCTGACAATAGATAATTCCCCGCTTGTCGCCAAACCTTGGTAAATTTTCAGCTAGCCATGCGTATCTTTCTGCTTGGGTTGTTAATCTTATGTTTTGAAGCCGAAGGTTTTCCCTGGCAAGGGAGCCGCGCAGAACCACTAAATTATCCCCGAGCTGTTCTTTAATATCTTTAATGACACGATTGTTAGCTGTTGCGGTTGTTCCCAGCACCGGGATAATAGATGGTAATTGATTAAGAATGCGCAGGATCCGTCGATAATCCGGTCTGAAATCATGTCCCCAATCTGAAATGCAATGTGCTTCATCGATCACGAACAAACCAATCCTGCCTGAAATTTTTGGTAGGACATTTTCTAGGAAACGATGGTTATTTAACCTCTCCGGGGAAATCAATATCACATCGCATTGATCACCTTGAAGTTTTTCTTCAATTTCTTTCCAACTATCCTGGTTTGTGCTGTTGATGGTCAAAGCGGATATGCCAATATTTTCCGCCATTTTTATTTGATCGCGCATTAAGGAGAGCAAAGGGCTGATGAGGAGCGTAGGTCCAGCGCCCTTATCACGTAAGATGCGAGTTGAAATGAAATAAACCATGCTTTTCCCCCAGCCCGTTTTTTGGATCAGTAAAACCCGGTTTCGAGCTTCAACCAGATTTTTTATTGCCTCCCATTGACCTTCGCGGAAATTGTAATCATTACCGATCATCTGATGCAGGTAATTGAGCGCCATTTGTTTTGTGTTCTGCATTGTTGGATAATCCCTCTGCATTATTGATATGACTTGTTGATGTCTTAATGGTTTGCTGATGTATCGTGTATTTTGGAGTGCCTAAGTTCTGATATTCAAACCCCTTTCTTTTCAGTCTTGAATAAGTGAAAAAAGGGATTGTCAAAATTTGTATTTGATTTGGAAATCTTGCATGAATAAAGGCTTCGTTGCCTCCATGTCCTGATCTTTGGATAGGTTCGATCGGTCGAGTGTGGGTAGGTACAGGAAAGATGGTGTTGTTAAGTTAGCTGAATATGTGGGGATTGTATATTATCTATTGTCGTTGACCTGACCCTTTCTCTACAAATTTGAGACTTGAGACCATTGTTAAAATTATTTTCGATCCTTCTATTTAAACCTTTTAATCAACAACTTTTAATTCAAGTCAATATAATCCCATCACTAATATTTCTATTTATCCATTTTTACGGTTGAGCACTTTGATAAACTTTTTAACACGCATGCGCCCTCCGACGGCATGCATGATCTATAAAACTTGCAATAGTTCTGGGTGCGAAATAAAAAATGACCCTGTCCTAATTGACAAATGCCTGAACCTTGAAATAATCATCTAGTTCTGCTACTAGTGTTTTCTTTCTATCCTTATCAAGAAACGCAGCCTGGATGGCATTTCGGCTGATCTTGTATAGGTCGTCTTTGGATAAATTAAGCCCCGCCTGGGTGGCATAAAAATTCTCATTCATATAGCCGCCAAAATAGGCAGGGTCATCGGAATTGATGGTGACGCACACCCCCAAATCCAGCAGCTGTTTGATGTTGTGATGGGTCATATCCTCAAACACACGCAGCTTGATATTTGACAGCGGGCATACCGTCAGCGGGACCTGGTTTTTGACCAGAAATTCGATCAACTGTGGGTCATCGATGGCGCGAACACCGTGGTCGATGCGCTTGACATCCAGCAAGTTGACGGCTTCCCAGACATATTCCGCCGGTCCCTCTTCCCCGGCATGGGCAACCATCGCATAGCCTTCCTCGCGCGCTCGATCAAATACATCTTTGAATAGGGATGGCGGGCGTCCAAGCTCAGAGGAATCCAGTCCGACGCCAAAAATCATCTCCTTAAAGGGTTGGGCTTGGTCTAATGTTTTGCTGGCATCCTCCGGGCTGAGGTGGCGTAAAAAGCACATGATCAATTCAGAGGTGATCCCAAATTTTTGTTGGGCGTCTTTTTTTGCGTGTACCAAGCCGTTAAAGAAGACTTCAAAGGGAATCCCACGATGGGTGTGGGTTTGTGGGTCGAAGAAGATCTCGGCATGGCGGACGTTTTGCTCGCTGGATTTTTTCAAATAAGCCCACATCAGGTCATAAAAATCCTGCTCGGTTTGCAGGACATTGGCTCCCTGGTAGTAAATATCCAAAAACGACTGCAGATTGGTGAAGTGGTAGGCATCCCTGACTTCCTGAACGGATTGATATGGGAGTTGGATCTGATTACGCCGCGCGAACTCAAACATCATCTCAGGTTCAAGGGTCCCTTCAATGTGAAGGTGTAATTCAATTTTTGGGAGCTTATCAATAAATTTTTTCAACGCAACCCCTTTTCTGGTGAATTTAGAGAATTATAACAGATGATTTGGCAGACATTTTTTCTAAGTCTTGTGTTTATAAAGCATTAACATCGTCTTCCATCCTGCAAGTCGCACCTCCCCTGCACGTGAAGGATGATAGAGCTATTAATTTGTCATATGTGCCGTAAGGGTACTACGCAGTGTCCTTACAGGACACTGCG
>JAXHUT010000257.1:0-4035 GCA_034189405.1 Chloroflexota bacterium | reverse complement strand
TTTGCTTGCTATGGATACAAGTCTGACATGGGAACCAGGGAATAAAAGAGTCCCTATTGGAAATTGGCTTCCTTTACGAGAAGTTGAACCGCCAGGTGTCTTAATTACAGAAGCCGAATGGTGGCTTCGTCCGCATCTCGCCTTTGAATATGTAGCCAGGTCACCCAAGGATAAACCGACGTTGATTGTGGCAGTTGCACAATGGGGATCGGGCAGAACCAGGGTTGTTCTTGGCGGTTATGGAAAAATGCCAATTGTAGCGATGGACGGGCCAGACGACCTGGGTGTGGATGTCGCTTGTCGTGATGCCTATTCTGATGCCGGTGATGAATGGGCAACAGCACAATATCGAAGTCATGTCGCTGCAAAGTTGGCATTGCGATGCCTGGAACGAATTGATGCCATTAAGGAAAGCGAGGTCTAAGATGAAAGTAACGCTAAATATTAATCATCAAGATTATCCTTTGAAGGTGCCAGCCAGTGAAAGGCTGTTGGATACCCTTCGCCGACTGGGCTTTTTCAGCATTAAGAGTGGTGGGTGCGAAAAGGGAGAATGCGGTGCCTGTACAATTTTGTTTGATGGACGCCCGGTCAACAGCTGTACGATGTTAACAGCCCAGGCTGAGGGACATCCTATTGAGACGGTTGAAAACCTTGGCGAACACCCACAACAAGGATGGAAGCCGACAGAAGGCTTGCATGTTATTCAGCAAGCTTTTGTGGAAACTGGCGCTATTCAATGCGGTTATTGCACCCCAGCCATGGTGCTTGTTGCTAAAGCCTTGCTTGAAAAAGAACCTGATCCCAGTGAAGAACAGGTTCGCGATGCGTTATCAGGTGTTTTATGCCGTTGTACAGGTTATTTGAAACCAGTACAGGCGGTTTTGCGCGCAGCTGCGATCTTGCGCGGTGAGCAAGTCCCACCCATTGATGCACCCCTTGAAATTAGTGATCTGATTGACTTCAACAAGGATGGAAAGGATAGGGGAACGCCAATGCCAAGCGGCGGTGGGGTGTTGACGGAAACCAAGGTTTTTCCAAGGTTGAAGGTTGTTGATCCTCAGAAAAAATTAAAAACAGTGGGTCATGCGGAACCCAAGGTAGATGCTGTTAAGCTGGTACAGGGGAAACCCGCTTTTACGGCTGATTTTGAAAAGCGTGATATGCTGGTTGCCAAGGTTTTGCGCAGCCCCCATGCACATGCTTTGATAAAAAGTATCGACACGTCTGAGGCAGAAGCACTGGAAGGTGTGGCTGCTGTGCTGACCTGGAAAGACCTCCCAAGGGTTGCATATTCAACCGCAGGACAATCTCATCCGATTCCAGGACCCTTAGACATGTTTTCCCTCGATAAAAAGGTTCGTTTTATGGGTGACCGGGTTGCATTTGTGGCAGCTGAAACGGCAGAGATTGCTGAAGCAGCGCTGAAGTTGATCAAGGTGGATTATCAGGTTTTGCCCACTGTGTTGGACCCCCAACACGCGATGGATGATGGCGCACCCATCATTCATGATGAACCCGAATATGTCAATTTTGATGCATCAGACCCATCAAAAAATATTGCGGCTGAAATTCGGATTGATATTGGTGATATTGATAAGGGTTTTGCGGAGGCAGATCATATCTTTGAAGAAGAATATGAGGTGCCAAAAGTGCAGATGGCTCATATTGAGCCGCACGTGGTCGTGACCTACTGGGATGAAGATGATCGTCTTGTTATTCGTACAAGTACACAAGTCCCCTTCCATGTTCGTCGACAGATAGCGCCTGTTTTAGACCTGCCGATTAAACGAATACGGGTTATCAAGCCGCGAATTGGCGGTGGATTTGGCGGCAAGCAAGAAGTTCTGGTTGAGGATGTTGCTGCCCACCTGACCATTGCAACCGGAAGGCCGGTGATTTACGAAATGACCCGGGAAGAAGAGTTTACTGCAGCACGTACGCGACATCCCATGCGGATCCGAATGCGGACTGGTGTGAAAAACGATGGCACAATTACCGCGAATGAGATGTACTGCCTCAGTGACACTGGCGCTTATGGATGTCATGCATTAACCGTTGCTGGAAATACCGGACATAAGGGCATGGCGTTGTATGTCGGGGACGGTCCATATCGCAAATCCCCCAATATTCGGTTTTATTCAGATGTGGTTTACACGAATACTGTTCCATCGGGTGCTTATCGCGGATATGGCGTCCCCCAGGGATTTTGGCCGGTCGAACGTCACATGGAAAAAATTGCTCGTGAATTAAGTTTGGATCCACTGGCGTTTCGCTTGAAAAATGCAGTACGACCTGGAGAAATTCACCCGTTCAGTAAGGTCTGGAGTGAAGGACGAGAGCCACAACCAGAGACCCTTTACACAATAGGTCTTGAAGAATGTGTCGAACAGGGGCGAATGGTGATCGGTTGGGATGATAAATTTAATAATGACCAGTGGCATATCGTCCCTGGTAAGAAACATTTGCGAAAGGGCATTGGTGTTGCCATGGTGATGCAGGGGACAGCGATCCCTTATCTTGATATGGGCGGTGCCAGCATCAAAATGAACGATGACGGCTCTTTCAATTTACTTGTCGGCGCGACGGATCTTGGCACTGGTTCGGATACCGTTCTAGCCCAGATGGCTGCGGAAACTTTGGGCGTTCCCCTTGAGGATATGGTGGTGTATTCGTCGGATACCGATTTCACGCCTTTTGATAAGGGCGCTTATGCATCCAGTACGACCTATATCTCAGGGACAGCCACGGTTAAAGCCGCTGAAAAAGTTGCCGAACGGATCAGGGCTCGGGCTGCCCTGATGCTGGCTGAGGAAGGCATAACGGTTGATCCATCCGAAATCGTGCTGGATGAACGGAAAGCGATTGCACCTGGCGGGGAGTCCTTCACAATGGAAGAAATCGCCCTGAACGCACTGCACCAAACCGACCAGGAGCAAATTATGGCTGTGGCGTCACATGTATCGCCCGTTGCACCGCCACCTTTTGCAGCACAATTTGCTGAAGTGACTGTTGACACAGAAACGGGGATGGTAACGGTCGACAAATTGGTCATGGCGGTGGATTCAGGCGTCATCATTAACCCAGTAACAGCTTCAGGCCAGATCGAAGGTGGGATGGCACAGGCCCTTGGGTATGCCGTCAGTGAAGAAATGATTATTGACGAGAAGGGTCAACCCAGAGAGAAAGACTTAGAAGACTATCATATCTTCAGAGCGGATGAAATGCCCGATTTGACCACGATTTTTGTGGAAACCTATGAGCCTTCACATCCTTTTGGCGCTAAAGCTGTGGCTGAAATCCCGCTTGATGGCGTTGCGCCCGCTGTTGGTAATGCTATTTTGGATGCCTGTGGGGCATCTCTGACGACCATACCGGCGATCCCGGAGAAAATCTGGCGAAAATTACGCGGACTGGAAACCGCATAAATAATTAACACTATGGAAACTTTCCATCACATGTCAAATCGTCGATTCAATGCACCAGATTCAATAAAGGGTTGAAATGGAAATTCTTGAATTATTGAAAAAAGCCGTTGCAGAAGAAAAACCTGTCGCTTTGTGTACGGTGGTCAACACGAAAGGGGCTGTGCCAAGGCACGCTGGCGCAAAAATGATCGTGTTTGGGGACGGCCGTACAGCAGGTACGGTTGGCGGTGGTGAGGTTGAAAGCCTGGTGCTTGAGGAAGCCCTAAATGCTATTAAAGATGGTAAGACCCGATTTTTGAATTATGACCTGATCGATGTTGAGAAAGGTGATCCTGGCTTGTGCGGCGGGACTCTTTCTATCTTTGTGGAACCCTACCTGAATCCGGCGACGGTGGTTATCATAGGGGCTGGGCATGTTGGGAGAGCCGTAGCACACCTGGCTTCCTGGTTGGGTTTTCGGGTTGTGATATCCGATGATCGCCAGGACTTGTGTACGCCGGAAAAAGTACCCGGTGGTGATATTTATCTCCCTGTTTCAATCAGTGAACTACCAGATGAAATAACGATCGATTCGCAAACCTATATGGTGCTCGTGACCCGCGGTGTG
>JAXHUT010000256.1:0-8122 GCA_034189405.1 Chloroflexota bacterium | reverse complement strand
TCTCCATCCTGCCCAGGGTGTTTACCCCCATGAGACGGGTTATGAGGAAATGGCATTGAGAGTGGGAATTGACCCCAAATCACAAGAACCAATTCCATTTAATATTGCAGACCCAAAGTTCACCCAAGCCTATTTCGAAGTACTTCATTATCCGCTTGAAGACATGGGCGTGGATTTCTGGTGGTTGGATTGGCAGCAGGGAACACGAACCTCAATTGAAGGGCTTGATCCCTTGTTCTGGTTGAACCACCTCCACTTCTTTAGTCGCGCAAGAGATGGCAAAACGAGGCCTTTTATTTTCTCCCGCTGGGGAGGCCTGGGAAGTCAGAGATACCCGATCGGTTTTTCCGGGGATACTTATGTCACCTGGGAAACGCTTCAATTCCAACCTTATTTCACAGCCACAGCAGCCAATGTGGGCTACGGATGGTGGAGCCACGATATCGGCGGACACATGGGCGGGGTAGAAGAGCCTGAGCTTTATTCACGCTGGATTCAATACGGCGTTTTCAGCCCGATATTTAGGATGCATTCAACCAACAACCCCTACCACGAAAGACGACCATGGGGATATGACGCCGAAACCGAGCGCATAGCCACGAAAGCTATGCAATTAAGGCACGCCTTTATCCCCTATCTTTACACGGCAGCATGGAAAAATTACCAGGAAGGCATATTGCCCATCCGCCCAATGTACCATCTATACCCTAACGAAGGGAGTGCTTATCAATGCCCCAACCAGTACACATTTGGGAGCGAACTCATTGCAGCGCCATTCACAACACCCCGCGACGAGGATACCCAACTGAGCCGCAGCATCATCTGGCTTCCAGAAGGCGATTGGTTCGACTTTTTCACAGACGAATACTTTGAAGGCGGTGGTTGGGGTGCAGTTTATGGTGATTTGCACCGCATACCCGTTTTTGCAAAAGCTGGCGCAATTGTCCCCTTATGTCACAGCCTTGGGCGTGCTAGCACTGAACTGCCCGACACCTTCACTATCAATATCTACCCTGGTGCAGATAACAACTACACACTCTATGAGGATGATGGCGAAACATTGGGATACCAGGAAGGTAAATTTGCATTAACCAACTTCAATTTGCGATGGGAAGCGGATGCCTGCGAGTTTACGATTGACCCTGTCTTGGGTGAAAAGCAGCTCCTATCCCCCAAAAGGATCTTCAATTTAATTTTTCATGCGCTGAAAGCACCAGAAAATATTCAGGTAAGGATCAATGACCTAGAAATTGAGTCCTCGACCCATTACAATGAGGACACCGAACAATTAATCCTTACAGATATTGTCTTGTCTACGGAAGATCAATTAAGTGTCAAAATACATGGATCCCAGGAAATATGTTCCAAAGGAAACCGCAAAAAAGAAACCCTGTTGAATATGCTCAAAACATTCAAAATGAATGCTTATGTCAAGCAAGCATTGGACTTACGGATCGATCAATTGTTGAGCAATCCTATGATCCTGCTTGATTTTGCAGATCGAATGGCAGACAGTCATATCCTTGCACTCGTAGAAACCTGGTCCGGCAAACAGGATCAAAAACTCCTTGCCGATCCTCAAGAAGCTTTCCAGAATGTCATAAACACCCTCTACCATTCATAATAAACGTCTACATAAAAAGCGCGTCAAGTGTTCAAGTCAACGTGCTTCATCTCTTTTAACCAAACCTTAAATTCAACGGACTTATTGATTGTGTTCCCAGGGCTTTGTATCTATTCGCTTTCTGATCAGGTCTTGATAAAACTTGAATAGCGCTTTATCCTGATCCTGCCCCCAAGCCATGGCGCCCCTGCTGGCTTCAAGACCCACAGACGATGTTTTGCTCAATTTTTGCTGCAAACCAACCTCGGTGCCGTAATAAATGATCGGGGGACCGGGCATTTCAAACTGTATTTCAGCAGCCTTCTTGAGTTTTTCGATTTGATTTCCCGCAATATACAGAAAACGGTCCATATCATGATTATCAAGAAAGGTAAACATTAAAAATTCATCAGAAAAATACGATTTGTGGCTTTCCAGGAAATTTAAAAATCTTTCTTCTTTCCAGCGACCGGTTCCAATGCCCTTGCGAATACCCTCACATAAGTGGAAATCCAATAACCCATCCATTCTCCCTACATACTGACATTGAACATCCGGCGGTTCGACAACTTCTCCAAAACAGATGCTTTCAGGTTTGATATCTTTGCATGTTTGCCAAAATTCTCCCCAAAAACCAGGGCCCGGCCCATTGGCGTGATCGAGCCTATAACCATCCACATCAAATTCCTCAAGCCAATAACGAGCGATATCCAGCATCCAACGGCGTGCTTCGGCGTGATTTAAATTTACTTTTGGCATCGAGCGAACACCAAAAAAAGTGCGGTAACCAATCTCATCTTCCTGGTCAAAGTCAACTAGAGGCTGTCCCAAAAGCAGGATGTCATTTTTCAATCCCCCACTGTAGGTGTGTTTTTATGTAGAAAATTGGGACAGAGGCTTTCAAACAAGCCCTTTTTTATAGGCTTCCCCCACTTTTCATTGTCCAAAAAGCTAAACGGCGACTTTTGGGACAGCCTCCTTGGCAGTCGAATGAAATTCGACTAAAGATTCTCTACGCTGAAATTTTGCTGTTCCTCCTCTGGAGAAATTTCGGATTGTTCCTCTATGGATTATGCTATGTTTCATCGGTTACTTTCTCATTTCGCCGAACTCCTGCATCATCTTTCGTCTGCTTCGTCCTTGCATTTTGTTTGACTAACTCACTTGCGGATATTTTCGACGATACTGACACCAATTGATGCACATGGACTTTTGAAAATATACCGATCCAAGGTTGAAAACGGCCTGCCTGAAAGGCAGGAGTTTTGAACCCTATTTACAGACAATAAAAGCGGATGGCTATTTTCTGCTCATGTCCCTTCAGCAGCGAACCGATAACCTACTCCCGGGACGGTTAAAATGTATTTAGGTCGGACCGGGTCATCTTCAATTTTTTGGCGAAGTTGTGAAACGAATACCCGCAGATATTCACGCTCATCCCCATAAACATCTCCCCAGACAGCTTTTAAAAGGTCACGATGCGAGATGACCTTTCCCATATGTTTGGCAAGATGAAGCAATAGGTCATATTCGGTGGGGGTGAGGTGGATGGGGTTGCCTTCGATGGTGACCTTTCGGGCATCCATATCAATCAAGAGGTCTTTTTCAAAAATTAAATTTTCATTCTTGGGCGCGTTTTCGTTGTAAATCATCCATCTGCGTAAAGCGACCCTGACTCTTGCCAGAAATTCTTCCATGCTGAACGGCATATCCAGGTAGTCATCCGCACCAAGGTCAAGCGCACTGATTTTTACAGACTCAGAACCAACCGCTGAGAGAACAATCATGGGTGAATGGGTTTTCTTGCGGATATCCTCACAGACTTTAAGGCCGTCAACATCGATAAAAGTGAAATCAAGCAGGATAACGAATAAATCAGGTTGGTTTTCTTCGGTAATTCGGATTGCTTCCACGTCATCTAAAGCAATTTCAACAGAATAGCCGCGATTGACAAGGTTTCGACGCAGCGTGCGAAGAATATTTGGTTCGTCACCAACCAACAAAATAAGGGGGTTACTCATAGATTTGATTCACCAGGAGAACCAGGAATGATCAATCTAAGGATGAAACGGTCGTTGTCTTCAATAATCGTGGTTGATAATTGTTGCAGCCGACAAATTTCACAGGCAATATGGAGCCCTAAAATTTTTTCAGGCGGAATATTGAGTCCATTCTCTGAAATCTGGTTGATTTGATAGTGCTGCATACCATAAATCAACATTAAAATTTCTCTTTTTGCGCCTTTGAAATCAAGATACCAGTTGCCCTCCTTTTCGTTCGCCACGATCCGGATAACATGATCCTCACAGTATTCGCTGATAATATCCAAAAGATAGACCAGTGCTATACTGGTATATTCATAGTCGACTTTTACAGTTTGATTGCTACTTGATAGCTCAAGCGCAATTTTGACATTTTTCAATCTGGCCTGTGCATTGCGCTGGATGGTTGCTAGGATCTCCTGCAGAATTTGTGGATCCATTTTCAAGACCAACTTATTAGCTTTTGCACGAAACGCAAGGCTGAGCAGAACCACAGAATCGGAAATTACATTGGCGCTGTTGTTGATTGTTTCAAAAAATTCATGCTGATTGACGGGGTCCCAGAAGATTTCATTGCTCAACAAACTTGACACAGCCACCTTGATTGATGTCGATGATAATTGCATTCTCCGGGCAATTTCTACCAATAAATCCCAGAAAAATTTTTGTGTCGTTTCTTGTTCTTCCAGCCTGGCCCTTAATGCGTCATTTTCCTTGATCAAGGGTTCCATGAAGGGTCGTTTTTCTTCAGAGGAGGTGGCAGACATTGAATAATCCTTTTACTCGTTCAGATGAAATAAATCAATGGATGTTTCTCAAGCGCCAATCCGTAAGCCTGATTTACCATCAAAAATACCTGGCAAAGTCCTTAGTGGAGTAATTATGACTTGTTCACCTCCACCGCTCAAAAAATCATGAGCAACACGAATCGACCGCTTAACCGTATCTGAAATGATTTGAGTATTGTCTTTTAGTTTTGTCAGGTCAGAGAATGAAATCAAGGTTGGCTTTTGCGGGTTTAGGCCTTCGCGGATGTATTTATTTTCATTTTCAATTACCAAAATCAACACCTTGGCTTGAATGCTTTTCGCAATGATCGGCACTATCTGCTCCGATTCGACCACTGCTTCAATCCCCTGGTAATCCCCATCGTCGTTTTGGATAACGGGAATGCCACCCCCGCCCCCTGCGATCACAATCGTTTGACGTTCGACAAGCTCTGTAATTTGTTTAAGCTCCAGGATTTTCTTGACCGGATAACTGGGGACAGCACGTCTGTATCCGCGTCCAGGTTCTTCGATAATTGTCCAACCCCGCATCTGCCGGTAATTATCTGCCTTCTCGCGGTCAAACCAAGGGCCAATAGCCCGTTGAGAAATTTTTTCTTCAGGCACATTAGTGTCAACAACGGTTTGCGTCAACAGACAGAGAACTTCACGGGAGTTTTGCCTGCGTTTTAATGCGTTGTTGATGCTTTGTGAAAGCATGTAGCCGGTTGCACCCTGGGTATCTGCCCCGCAGACATCCAATGGAATTGCATGGAGCACGTGGTTGGCCAATTCTGATCTGAAAAGGACAAACCCAACCTGGGTTTTATTTCCGTGCATTACCATCAATTTCAGGTTGCTGTCTAAAATTGGCAACAGACTGTCCGCTAATTGTTGGGCGCGATTCTTTTGATGGGTAATGGTTGATCCAAGCCCATTCGCCAGGCTTTCACCATGAGCAAGCACCAGTACAGTTCCGTTCATAAGGCCTCCGGTATATTGCAAACTTTGAGAGAAGTTTTCATCTATGGTCTTTTTTGATCATGAAATTTTCTGGAAAAAGCTCATTCTGAGGCCGATTGCGATAATCACGCTGAGAATAAGATTCTTTCAGCTTATCAAATAATGTTTGACTTTGTGTAGAGAATTGGTCTACATCAACGCCCGGGATCTGACGATCCTGCATCACAATTTTACCATTAATGACAACGGTTTTGAAATCTGTATTTTGCCCATTGAGAATCATCGTGCGGATTGGGCCATCAATCTGGGCGATATGCATTTCACTGAGATCGAAAATGAAGAAATCCGCTTTTGACCCGGCAGCTAACCGTCCTAAATCCGGCCTTCCCAGGGAATCTGCGGGCCAAATTGTTGCTGCACGGAACAAATCTGCTGTACTGGCCACATCCTTCGTATGTTCCACCATGCGGCACATGACACTTCCTAACCTGAGGTTCATGAGCATATCACTGGGATAGCAATCTGTTCCCATCACAATTCGAATTCCCAGGTTCTTGTATTTTTCAAAAGAATCAAGCGCTGAACCACTGCGGGCCAGAACAAAAGGACAATGAACCACGATGGTTTCGGTATCACGCAGTATTTCTACGTCCAGCCTCTTGCTAGGTTCTGCCTGGGAATATCCATCGACATAGGTTGCATGTGGAATAATGGTGCGCGGTCCCAGGAACCCAATCGAATTAAGATATTTAATCGGGGTCATCCCAAATCTCTCTTTTGTGAGGTTGAAATCACGGGCGGATTGCGCGGCGTGCAAGCGAATAGGGACTTCATATTCGTCAGCAGATTTTTTGGTCTGGGTCAATAGCTTATTGGAGCAGGTTTCAATGGTGGATGGGACAAGCAAACCCTTAATCAAACCCTGATTCTGGCCGTCAAATTCTTCGATAAATTCTACGGCATCATGAAGTCCATTCATTCCCCTCTCTTCATCCCAATATTGGGTCAATGTCCCATTTTGTTCTACCAAATTAACAGCGGACCGATAACTTGGGCCCAGATACACACGCAGCCCAAGGTCCTTAGCTACGTCAACAATTGCTTCAAATTCCGGTTTCGTTTCCCCCCAAGCACGATAACTCAGGGAGGTCACCGGGAATGCTGTTGTTATGCCGTTATAAATCAATTGGGTCAATGCATAACGTGATTTAAATGTTTCTTCTTCGGGAGAAAACACTTCTTTAGGGCCTTGATTGAAATACTTATCAGACCAACGGTTTCCTAGACCTAAAGATGAAGGCTGATCATACGTCATTATTGTTGTATCAATATCCGCAAGGGCATTTATATCGATGAAGCCAGGAGACACCAGGGCCTTCCCTGCATCCATTGATTGATCGACATCTCCTGGGTAATGATGTCCGACATAAATGACCCGATCATCTTCATAAACGAGTTCCCCATTCTCGAAGATAACATGATCATTGCCTTGATACCCAATGACATACTGTGCTTTAATCTTTGTTTTCATCCCTGTCCTTTTTTCTTGTTAAGCGGAAAATAGTTGCTCAGGTTCAATTTAGCTAAATGTAGAGTTAAACAATCTGAATTGGTTGTCTTTTGGTTCTTCCAATAAGTGCTTAGATGGCCAGTAGTCTTTACGTTCTATGTGATGGACCAGATCCTATCAATCATTTTGCCGGCAGAGAAATCAGGTGAACGATTCTGATAGCTAATCCTGTACAGGTCCTTTTTGGATTAACTTATCAAAACGCCGTTGGGCTTCCTGATGAGAGGTATGGAATAAACGTTCGTTGCCAAAATCTTCGATTGCAAAGGAGGCAGAAACAGCCCCTGCCACACCTGATTTATAAAGATCCTTTGTTTTTACATACATCGCCATGAAGCCGCCACTAAAGGAATCTCCTGCACCTGTTGTATCGACGACATCCGTCCTAAAAGCTGGGATTTTGGTATATTTATCCAGCGCTTTTTCATAGATGAGAGCACCATTTTCGCCAAGTTTGATCCCTACAATTTCAGGCCCGTATTGTGCGAATTCTTTGGCAGCGCGCTCATAATCATCATGCCCCTGTAACCGGTGAACTTCAGCCTGGCTGGGCAGGAAGATATCCACAGATTCGAGTATCTTATAAACTCGTTCCTGGTTGCCGACCACGTTATCTTCTTGGGGGTCTAGGGCAACGATCCCGCCCTGGGTTTTCAAATAAGGCGCCAAGATCTCTTGAGACCTCAGATCCATTGCGAGGATCAGAAATGCTTTCGATTTTAGGTAATCTTCCGGTATGTCTTCAGGTTTTGGCGAGAGCTCAAAGAAATTCGAGGGGTCACTTCGAGGGATCCAAGTTCGGGTCATATCATATTCATAAATGATCCACTGCCAGGTTGTCGGCACATTCCTTTCTGGCATCCCTGCAGTGTCCCAGCCTAGATCTTTGATCCTCTGCACGTGCCTTGAAGGGAAATCATTGCCAATGGGCGTCACAAACCTGATATAGTCGTTCCAGAAAGAAGCTGATAAGGCCGCATAAATGGTGTTTCCGCCGAAACAAGCCATTTTTGTTTTTCCATTCGGTTGGACTGTGTCATCGATGGTAACATTTCCAAAACAAACCAGATCAATTTCCATAAACCATTTCCTTTTCTTCTTGATGTTCTACGTTTTCAACCAGGCGGCTTTCAAATTTAAATCTAAAAGATGCCCCTGGGTAGATCACACGCGAATA
>JAXHUT010000255.1:0-9968 GCA_034189405.1 Chloroflexota bacterium | reverse complement strand
CCCTGAAATTGTTCAGGACGCAATGGACAAATTTGCTGAACAAGTCGGGCGTTCCTACCACTTGTTTGATTATGTTGGCGCGCCAGATGCTGATAGGGTAATCGTTTTGATGGCTTCAGGCACGGAAACAGCAGAAGAAACCGTCAAAAATCTAACTGCCAAAGGCGAGAAGGTTGGCGTAATCTCTGTACGACTGTACCGACCTTTCTCTATCCAACACTTGATGGAAGTGTTGCCCAAGACAGTTAAGGTCATTGCTGCCCTTGACCGCACAAAAGAACCGGGTGCTAACGGTGAACCCCTCTACTTGGATATTGTCAATGCCGTTGATGAGGCAATGGAGTTGGGTATTGCACCTTTTGACAAAAAACCAAAGGTTATCGGCGGTCGTTATGGCTTGTCATCAAAAGAATTTACACCTGCTATGGTCAAGGGTGTTTTCGATGAGATGAACAAAGGCAAACCTAAAAAACACTTCACCGTCGGTATTTATGATGACGTTACGCACACCAACCTCGATTGGGATCCCAGTTTTGAAGTTTTGGGTAAGGATGTCGTCCAAGCAATGTTCTTCGGTCTCGGGGCGGATGGCACCGTCAGCGCCAACAAGAACTCTATTAAAATCATTGGAGAGGACACTGCCAATTATGCCCAGGGATACTTCCAATATGACTCTAAGAAATCCGGGGCGGTTACTGTGTCTCACCTGCGCTTCGGCCCCGATCCTATTCGAGCGCCGTATCAAATCGCTGAGGGTGAAGCGGATTTCCTAGCTTGTCATCAATTCTCATTCCTCGAGAAATATGACATGCTCAAATTCGCCCGACCTGGCGGTATTTTCTTACTCAACAGCATTTATGATCCAGAAGAAGTATGGGAATACCTCCCAACAAAAGTTCAGGAAGCATTAATCAAAAAAGACTTGCAATTCTATTGCATTGATGCCTACAAAGTTGCGCGCCAGACCAATATGGGGCAGCGCATCAACACGATCATGCAGACTTGTTTCTTTGCTATCAGCGGAATCCTACCCAGAGAACAGGCTATTGAAGAAATCAAGAAATCCATTAAGAAAACTTATGGTAAACGTGGCGAGGCTGTTATTAAGCAAAACTTTACAGCCGTTGACAGCGCGGTTGAGAATATGGTCAAGATCGACGTACCTGACAGGGTCACCAGCGACATTGCCATGCTGCCGCCCGTTCCAGAAGCAGCACCAGAATACGTGCGTGAGGTGTTAGGGAAGATCATTGATCGTCGCGGTGACGACGTCAAGGTGAGTGAGATGCCGGTTGACGGCACCTTCCCCACAGGAACCACGCAGTGGGAAAAACGCAATGTTGCCCTTGAAATTCCGGTTTGGGAACCGGACCTGTGCATCCAGTGCGGCAAGTGTGCTTTTGTCTGCCCCCATGCCACCATTCGCACCCTTGTCTACGAAGATTCCCATCTTGAAAATGCACCAGAGACCTTTAAACACACCGACGCGAAATTTCGTGAATTTCGTGACGGCTGGGCTTATACCGTTCAGATAGCACCAGAAGACTGCACCGGGTGCGGCATGTGCGTGGAAGCTTGCCCAGCCAAGGATAGAGAGAACCCAAGCCGAAAAGCGATCAATATGGCGCCCCAACCGCCAATCCGAGAGCAAGAAGCCGAAAATTGGGACTTCTTCACGTCGCTGCCCTATCCAGATCGCAAGAGCTTTACACCACACACCGTCAAGAATTCACAGCTCCTGGAACCCTTATTTGAGTTCTCGGGCGCTTGCGCCGGATGTGGTGAAACACCTTACATCAAACTCGCCACACAATTATTTGGCGACCGTATGGTGATTGCAAACGCTACGGGCTGTTCTTCAATTTACGGCGCTAACTTACCAACAACACCTTACACCTTCAATGCAGAAGGGCGCGGTCCTGCATGGTCAAACTCCTTGTTCGAAGACAATGCAGAGTTTGGGCTGGGAATGCGGCTGACCATTGATAAATTTGTTGAATTTGCCAATGAATTATTAACCAAGCTGTCTGATGAGGTTGGAAAAGACCTGGCTGATGCTATTTTAAATGCCAGCCAGAAGACAGAAGACGAACTAGAAGCTCAACGCGACCGGGTGAAACAGCTTAAAGAAAAACTTCAATCGCTGAACACCCCCGCTGCTCGTAACCTGCTGTCCATTGCTGATTATCTTGTGCGCAAGAGCGTGTGGATTATTGGCGGTGATGGCTGGGCTTACGACATTGGCTACGGCGGTTTGGATCATGTCCTTGCCTCCGGGCGCGACATCAACGTGCTTGTGCTCGACACCGAAGTATATTCGAATACCGGCGGTCAATCCTCCAAGGCGACTCCACGCGCCGCGGTGGCAAAATTTGCCGCCAACGGAAAGGACCTGCCCAAGAAAGACCTGGGTATGATGGCAATGTCTTACGGCTATGTTTATGTTGCCCGTGTTGCCATGGGCGCCAGCGACCGCCAGACCTTGCAAGCCTTCCGTGAAGCTGAAGCGTACAATGGCCCATCACTGATTGTTGCTTACACACATTGTATTGCCCATGGTATCAACATGAAACTTGGTCTGCAGCAACAAGACCTGGCTGTGAAGTCAGGTGTGTGGCCGCTCTACCGTTACAATCCGGAACTGACGGCTGTGGGTGAGAATCCCCTATCGGTTGACTCGAAAGAGCCATCGGTGCCCGTTGAGGAATATGCCTACAACGAAACCCGGTATCGTATGCTGTTACAGAGCAACGAGGAGCGGGCAGAAATGCTCATGCAAAAAGCCAAGAGCGACGCTGCCGGCCGCTGGAATCTTTACCAGCAAATGGCAAACATGCACTACACTAAGCCCGAAAGCGAAGAATAAAGGTTTGAAATAGGCAGTTTAGAAGATGTATAATTATGGTGATGGATAGGCGTTCATCACCATAATTTTTTAGCAATGGACAAAGATTTACTCAACAATATCAATGATGGAGGACTGATGATCGATTTAAAAACCAATTATCTTGGACTTGAATTAAAAAACCCCTTAGTCGCAGCCGCATCGGCGCTTTCAAAGAAAACATCCACTGTTAAGCAGATGGAGGATGCTGGCATCAGCGCCGTGGTGATGTACTCATTATTTGAGGAGCAAATTACACACGACAGCCTTGCATTTAATTATTATATGGAACGCGGCACAGACCGTTTTGCCGAATCCCTAGATTATTTCCCCGATCTCGACAGGTACAACGTCGGACCTGACCAGTACCTGTCGCAAATTCAACGCAATAAAGAAGTCGTGGATATTCCTGTGATTGCTAGCCTGAATGGTGTTTCAAATTCAGGATGGATTAAATACGCTCAAAAAATGGCGGAAGCTGGCGCAGATGCACTCGAATTAAACACTTATTACATCTCGACCAACCCTGATGTCACCGCCCAGCAATTGGAAGACAACTATGTTAAGCTAGTCAAGGCTGTTTGTGAAAATGTTGATATTCCAGTGTCCGTAAAATTGAGCCCATTTTTCTCAGCTTTGCCAAACCTGATTGGCCAACTTGAAGATGCTGGTGCAAAGGGATTTGTGCTCTTTAACCGCTTTATCCAACCAGACCTGGATATTGAAAATCTTGAAGTCGATACGACGCTGCATCTCTCCTCCTCAGAGGAATTACTCCTACCTTTGCGTTGGATGGCGCTTTTGTATGGTCGCACAGATGCAGATTTAGCCTTATCAAGCGGCGTTCATACCGGTGTTGACCTGGTCAAATCTATCATGGCAGGTGCCAATGTCACCATGGTGGCTTCTGAATTTGTTGCGAATGGTGTTGATCGTGCAGCGGAGATGCTGGCTGAGATGGAAAACTGGATGACAGCCTACGAATACGATTCCGTTGCTAAAATGCGCGGCAGCATGAGCCAGAAAAATGTCGCCAACCCGGCAGCCTTTGAACGAGCAAACTATATTAAAGCCTTGCAATCCTACGATAACAATCTCCCGTAAAGTTTAAATGAATCAAAGAAGGGGTTGTCCATTTCCTTTTGGACAGCCCCTTCTTTACACGCTTTCATAATCAGGTATTGGGTATCAGGTATTGGGTACTAGTTGTGATACTGCACCTTTATCCAGTATTTCGAAAATCCGATGGCTACCTACCCCCTGCCCCCTCCCTAAAGGGAAGGGGTTTTAAAAGTCCCTTCCTTTTAGGGAAGGGATTTAGGGTTAGGTAAAAATAAGTTTTAGAAATCAATGATTAATTTACATCAGGGGTGAAAAATCAGCACTATTCTCGGTTATTCAGCATTTCGAAAATCCAATGGCTACCTACCCCCTGCCACCTCCCTGAAGGGAAGGGGTTTTAATAGTTCCTTCCTTTTAGGGAAGGGATTTAGGGTTAGGTAAAAATAAGTTTTAGAAATCAATGATCAATCTGCGACAGGGATGAAAAATCAGCACTATTCTCGGTTATCCAGCATTTCGAAAATCCAATGGCTACCTACCCCCTGCCCCCTCCCTAAAGGGAAGGGGTTTTAAAAGTCCCTTCCTTTTAGGGAAGGGATTTAGGGTTAGGTAAAAATAAGTTTTAGAAATCAATGATTAATTTACATCAGGGGTGAAATTACGCCATGATTCTGCTTCAAGCTTTTGCCCTAATTGCCTAATACCTAGTTGACTAATACCTAGTTGACTAATCCCCGTTCCCCCTCCCTGAAGGGAAGGGATTTAGGGTTAGGTAAAAATAAGTTTTAGAAATCAATGATTAATTTTCATCAGGGATGAAATCAGCAGCACTATCCTTGAATCTTTTGCCTTTTCCCGCGTAAAAAGAAAGCATAATACATCCCAATGGCGAGGATATATAAAGAAATCGTTCCTATAAATGGCGGGCCGAAGCCGTAATTGACCTGCATCCACCCGCTGACCACCGGGCTGAAAGCACGGCCAAAGCTGTGTACCATGCTGTTCAAACTGGCGACCATGGCACGCGATTCTGAATCCACCTGCTCCATCACAAATGTTTGGTAGACAGGCGAACTCATGTTCATCAAGGTCAACCGAACAAAATATGCCAGCGCGCTCAATCCAAACACCGGGGAAAAACCTAACAATGCCAGGAATGGAATTGAGATCGCTTGTGAGTAGACAACCACCCGCATCTTGCCAAAGCGGTCAGCGAGCGCTGGAGCTAGGATCAGACCAACGCCCATCGCCAGGGAGCCCCATGCGAACATTGTCCCGATGACTGGGTCGGGCTGATGGTGTACATTGCTAAAGAAAATATTCATAAAAGGCATGATCAAACCAGCGCCGATCGACGTGACGAACATCGGCAGCAATAATTTCGTCAGCATCCCCGGGTTTTCTCGCGCATAAGTAATAGGCGCAAAAGCGGTTTTCTGATCAGAGGGTATCTTTTTAGGTTTAAGCATCAAACGGGGGATCACAGCCACGAACACCAAAACACCAGAAACACCGATCGCCCAGGCATAAGCTTGAGCGCTGATAGGGCTTACATCCAGAAAACCGCCAAACCAGGTGGGCAGAAAGCCGCCAACCCAGTCACCCACGGAAAAAGCTGCCATGCGTAACCCCGAACTGATACTAAAAAGGTAGGTCCTTTCAATTTCACCACTGTTTTCCATCAGGAACGGTCCGCTTGTGACGCTGCCAAGGCTTGAACCGACGCCCATCAATATATTTGTGACAATCAGTATTGGCACAGTTGGGGCTGTTACCATTAACAAGATTGAAGCGCCAATCACAATCGCAGAAATGACCAGGGACAACTTCCTACCAAGCACATCAGCCAAATACCCCATTGGTAATGCAGCGATCAGAACCGACATACTGCTCACGGTCGATAGCAAACCCATAAAAGTTTCATCATAGCCCAGGCTGCGCAAGAAAAAGTTGAATAAAATGCGGTGAATCCCAAATCCCGCTCCATAAATCATCATGCTGATCAAGTATTTACGGGCATTTGGGCTAAAGGCTCGCACGCGCGCAATATACGTTTTTACAACACTGCCTTCTTCGGCTTGGTTCATTTCTTCTTGTTGTAGAGATGACAAAATTATTCCCCTGGTAAGTATTCCTTTAAATGTTTTACAGTCGTCTTTAATCCCTCTGTTCGGATCGCGTAACGTCTCTCCGTCCTGGGTGCCACTGTCACAAAGACCAATCCAGCCAGTCGCAAATTTTGAAGGTGGTGAATCACCGTTGGTGGTCGTAAGCGTAAAATTTTTGCTAACTCACTGGGTGTTGATGGTCCTTCCAGTAAATAGCGTAAAATTCGCAGTCTTGTAGGATCAGCCAGGGCTTTTAGGGAATTCAATAATTCTTCCGGCACAAGCTCTCCCGGTACTAAAGTCTTCCCTGCTGGACGTGCGCCAAACAAGATGATACCTCTATCATCATCCAACCTGTTAAAAAACACGAAAGGAGCACCCCAAAATGAAGGCGCCAGCACCAACTTGGAGACTTCCGAAATCCAATCCATGCGAACACCTTCGGATAATTCCTCTAACAAGCTTAGGGGATCTTTTTCCTGTGCAAGCGCCTGGGCTTCTTTAAGAGCTTTGTCCTGGGCAGGTAAGATGCGCGGTTCTTCTTCCAAGAAAAAGTTGCTGACATAAGTTTGCAGGGCTTCGAGGAAATTCTCTCCAAATGCCTTACGATTAGACCAGGCTTTAAAAGTCGCCCGCCCAAATGATTTTGTATAACTGGCAGGGTTGTTCATCGTTTCTTTGATGTTTAATTCAAGGTTAGCCGTCAATCGCTGCTTTCCATCCAGTGAAAGCATACATTCTCGATAAGCATCTATTTGTTGGCTATGCCTGTTGCCAAAAACCAAAGCCGGCAAGCGGTCTTCAGGAGCAAGCGCCTCTAAACCAGTCAGGGCTGCGTTGGAATCTTTAGGTTCAGGTAAGGTATAAAGCCAGGGTAAAGGTACACTCAAAAAATCCTGGGCGTGCTCTAGAACATCTCGCTGGGCAATTGGCATTCGAGAACGGACCCCTGCTGCCCATGATGGGCGCAGACCAAATTCATCAGGGCGATGAAGGATATATAAACTGACAAAAAGGTCATAAGCACTCCCTTTATCCCAGGATATAACTGGTTTGTGATTCATCATTTCTCCACACAATATTAATGCTGATAAAAATAAATTTTGCAATCATGTTGACGCCTAAGGGCATAGATAAATGCCCAACAGGTTAGATATTAATCTAATCGACTGAACTTGTCAAGGATGAAGTTAAGAAAGGTTGTAAAACAAATAACAGCCTTGGTAGCTCGTAGTTCGTAGATCAAAGCTGAAAGTTGAAAGGATGTAGCTTGTAGCTATTAACATGAAGGATAAAGGATAAAATCGTCACCTCATTATTCTTCAGGTTTTGAATCTCCATGCCATGAATGGCGCGGATGAACCCTCACGTCATTTGGGCTATGCACCTAAAGGTGTTCCGTTGTACGCCAGGCGGGATCGCAACGCGCCTGACATGGATTTGGAGATCTCGGTCACCACCCGCTATCTAAGTTAAAATATACTCCCCAATCTAGACCCGCTCGACCGATTCATCCCGTGATTGATGTTTCTCCTCCCTGCGTTTGACCCAATCAGCGATCAACACGATCATCACCGAGAAGGACCCCAGTAAAATTGCAGCGCTGTAGGCTTCAACAAAATTGCGCTCATCCAACGAACGGAAGATGTACATGGTGGTCGTTTCGGTCCTGCCCTGGATGCCGCCGCCGATCACCAGGACCGCGCCAAATTCCCCCAGCGCGCGGGCAAAGGTGAGGGTCATGCCGTAGATTAGGGCCGTACGTAATTGAGGAAAGATCACGCGCCAGAAGATGGTCCAACTGCTGGCGCCGAGCGTTTCCGCGGCATATTCCTGTTTTCGATCGAGGTTTTCGATGACGGGGATCATCTCCTTGACCATAAAGGGCAGGCTGACGAAAAGGGTTGCCAGGAATATCCCTGGTGCGGCAAAGGCGACCTTGATCCCCAAAGGCTCGATGATCGGGTTGAGGAAGCCGTTTCGTCCGAAGAGCAGTAAGAGCATGTAACCCACCACCACCGGGGACATCGCAAAGGGGACATCGACCAGGCTTTTCAGGAAGGCTTTTCCCCGGAAGTTGTGACGGACGATGATCCATGCCACGAGGGTTCCCAACAGGGTCTGAACAGCCACCACCAGCAAGGCAATTTTGAGGGATAACCAGAGTGCGTCCAGGAAGACGCGGGACCCCAATGCTGTAAGTACGGCTGCCAGGCCTTCATTGAATGCGCCAAGGATCAGGGCGATGATGGGCACAATGATCAACACACCGGTGTACAGCACCACCAGCAGGATAATCCCCCAGGCACCCAATCCTTTTTTATGCGGGTTCATTTATGAGCCCCCCAGCGTTTGTGGACCAGGTTCGCCAGGGCTAACACGCTGAAGGCGATCCCAATCAAGATCAGCGAAACCGCGCTGGCGCCCAGTCGGTTTTCGGACTCGACCGCGCCCAGCACATACACCGCACCGGTTTGGGTCTTTAATGGAATGTTGCCAGCTACAATTACAACCGCTCCGAATTCACCAATCGCCCGGGAAAAGCTTAACAATGATCCGCTTAGCAAGGGGGGTATCAGGGCTGGCAGGACGATTTTCCTGAAGATCGTCCAGGGTTTAGCGCCTAGGGTCGCGGCTGCGCGTTCCTGGGTTTGATCGAGGTCTTGCAGTACTGGCTGGATATTTCGTACGACAAATGGGAAGGAGATGAAAAGCAGGGCTAAGACAATCCCGGGTTTGGCGAAGATGATCTGGATGTTGAATTTCTCCAGAAGAAACCGCCCAATCGCCTCCTGGGGCCCGTAAAGCATCACCAGCATCACCCCGGTTACCAGGCTCGGGATGGACAGCGGCAGGTCAATGATTGCGTTCAAAACCCGTTTCCCCGGAAAATCAAATCGCACCAGGGTATAAGCCGTCGCCAGGCCCATAAAAGCGTTGATGACGGTCATCAGGCTGGCGGTCCATAAAGTCAACAGGATGGCAGACCGGGCAATAGGTAGTGTGACCTGGTGGATCAGTTCTCCAATACCCTGCCTGAGACCATCTTGTAAGATGACGATCAATGGGACAAGGATCATCAGCCCGATATACAAAAGCCCTGAGGCGCGTAATAATAGCTCAGGTGGGCGGGCTTTGTTTTGATTGTGATCCAGGGAGGTTTCCATGCTTATTCGCCTCTTTGAATTTGGAGAATAGCCTGGGTATAGACACCCGTTTCGCCGAATATCTCACGCATGATTTGGTCCCAACCGCCAAAAGTGTCCACGGTGAACAGGTCTTCCACCGGTGGATAGTCCGCCTCAAAATCTGCTGCAACCTTGGCGTTGACTACTCTCAATCCATGCTGGGCATAGATTTCCTGGGCTTGATCATCGTATAAAAAATCTAAAAAAGCCTCGGCAACGGCTCGTGTGCCATGCTTATCAACCGAGGAATCAATGATTGCTATTGGGTTTTCTATCAAGATGGTTGATGAGGGGATGATTCGCTCATAAGCCTGACCGGAAATCTGACCCACCAGGATCTCATTTTCGTAGGTGATAGCAAGATCGCCGATGCCCTTTTCGAAATTCAAAATACTGTCTCGGGCTGCTTTATCCATCACACTGACATTGGCAAGCACTTGCTTTAGAAATTCAGCGGCGGCTTCGGGACTATCCCCGGGTACGCCGTCAATTTGACCGCGCAGGGCAGCCCCATATACTGCCAGGATGTTCCACATGGCACCGCCGCTGGTGTTGGGGTTGGGTGTGAGGATCTCCAAACCGGGTTGCGCCAGGTCTTCCCAATCTTGGATATTCTTTGGATTTCCCTCACGCACAGCAAAGGTGACAATCGAAGTGGTGATGATGCCCTTGTGGTCCCCGGCTTTCCAATCATGGGTGATCAAGCCTGCATCCTGGATCCTGTTG
>JAXHUT010000254.1:0-4742 GCA_034189405.1 Chloroflexota bacterium | reverse complement strand
TGAAGGCAATCGCTATCGAGTGCAGCGGACAAACCCGCGCGGCAAAACTTCTTCAGTAGAGTTCTTCATCCTGTTTCGAATCCCCGGGGAAGATCCTCAATGGAAGCCGTTAACTGAACGTACCCTGCGTGAAACGGATAAAAAGATTGAAGACACACTCCGGATGGATTTTGACACCTTTACCAATGCTTCTTTTTTCTTGCAAGGTAAAGCGGACCAGTTTGCTACGGCTCGTCCTGGTGAACGGAAACGCATACTAAGTAATATTTTAGGTTTGGAAGTGTGGGAGACCTACAGGGAAACGGCAGCTCAGCGTCGTCGTGATAAAGAAAAGGAAGTAAAGGCTTTAGAAGGGCGCATCAGCGAGATCCAGGCAGAATTGGATGAAGGACCGCAGCGCAAAAAGAGGTTGGCGGAATTAGAGGTGCAATTAAATGCCCTAGCACAACAACGAAAAGCTCGCGCTCAAGACCTGGACAATGTCCGACGATTGCAGGCCGCCCTAGAGGAGCAGCGCAAAATGGTAGACTCTTTGCGTGTGCAGCTTGATGCGGCGGCACAGAAGCGGGAACGGACTGCGAAAACCCTAGAAGAACGTTATTCCGAGAAGCAGGGGTATGATGCGGTCCTTGCGAAGGCGGATCATATTGAAAGGGCTTACCAGGATTGGCAAAAAGCCCGTCAGGAATTGGAAGCGATGGAAGCCGTTGCTGAGAAATTTCGCAAGCACGAAGCGTTGCGGCATGAACCTTTGAGTCTGATACAGGCAGAACAAGCGCGGCTGACCCAGGAGAAGCAAAGCCTGGAGGATAAGCAATCCGCCCTTGAAAAAGCACGATCAGAAGCAGAAACGCTAAAAACGCGTTTAAGTGAAACCCAAGAAAAGATTGAAAATGTAAAAAAACAACTTAAAAGGCGTGAAGAATTAGATGAAGAAGTCCGTCAGCTTCAAGCCCAGCATGCTGAAGCCAAAGCGGAGAACCCCCGGCTGTTTACGGAGATGAAGGAGCTTCGGGAACGTATCGATCAGCTGGAAGCGGCACAGGGTGTGGATTGTCCCCTCTGCGGGCAGCCGCTGTCGGTTGACGAACGCCAGGCGTTAATTCAAACCCTCACCGAACAAGGGAATATCATGGGGGACCGCTACAGGGAAAACAAGCAGCTCCTGGAAGATTTTGAAGATCGTTTGAAAAAAGTTGGGGCTCAATTGGCGGATTTAAAGGGTGTAGAAGTGGAACTTCGGGAAGCCACCCGTGCGGCGGATCAACTCGAAAACCAGCTCAAGCTCTTTAAGGAAAACGAAAAGGAATGGCAAGAAAATGATGCGCCGCGATTGGCTCGCATAAAGACCAAGCTGGCTGAGGGCACATTTGCTGTAGATGCCAGAGACCGGTTGAAGGAAATTGATGCAGAACTGGCAGGATTTGGCTACGAACTGGAGACGCATCAGAGATTGAGAGAGGCGGAGCAGGTTGGGCGAGAAGCGGAAGCTGATCTACGTGCATTGGAAGGTGCCCGTGCTGCCCTGGCACCAATTGAGCGTGAAATTGAAGGGTTGCAAACGCAGCTTGAAGAACAAGATCAGGACATGCAAACCCTAAGAAAATCTCATGATGAGGGGGTTGCGCAATTGGCAGCTGCAGAAGTGGATATGCCTGACATGGCACAGGCTGAATCAGATTTACACGATATCCAGGAGCAGGAGAATCGATTGCGGATGGAAGTTGGTGGGGCTAAGCAAAAGGTGGCTGTTTTAGAACCATTAAAAACGCGAGAAGCAGGCTTCGTTGAGGAACGTGAAGGATTGACACAGTTGATTGCTGATTTAAAGCAGCTTGAACGGGCTTTTGGCAAGGACGGTGTGCCGGCATTATTGATTGAACAAGCCTTGCCGGAAATCGAAAAGATTACCAATGATCTGCTTTCACGCCTGACCAACGGTCGCATGTCTTTTAGTTTTATGACCCAGCGGGAGTATAAGGATGCCAGTCGGGAGGATCTGAGAGAAACCCTCGATATTATCATCAGCGATAGTGTCGGAGAGCGCGATTATGAGATGTTCTCGGGAGGGGAGGCTTTTCGGATCAATTTCTCGATTCGTTTGGCGTTATCACAGGTGCTGGCGCGTCGGGCGGGGGCTCGCTTACAGACTTTGGTGATTGATGAAGGTTTTGGCAGCCAAGATGCCCAGGGTCGTCAGCGGTTGGTGGAAGCGATAAATTTGGTGCGGGATGATTTTGAAAAGATTTTGGTGATCACCCACCTTGAGGAATTGAAGGATGTCTTCCCCAATCGGATTGAAGTTGAGAAAACGCCTCAGGGCTCAAAGTTGACAGTGGAGTAGAAGGGTGCGGTGCGTATTTCACCGCACCATTATTGGTATTGTTCTAGGGTCATTTTTGTCTAACAAAATGATATTGGTTCATTGTAACTACCTGACCGGAAAGGGCGTTAAGGTTCACCGCACCATTTATGGCATGGCGTTCAAAACCTGAAGAATCAGATGAAGATTTTATCCTTTATCCTTCATGCTAATAGCTACAATCACCCTCCTATCAGCTTTGAGCTTTGATCTACGAACTACCAGCCACAAGTTACCAAGGCTGTTGTTTGTTTATCAACACTCTCCTGTCACAGCTTTCCCTGTATAATTCATGCATGTTGAAAACGCGAGTTTTGGGTTTCATCCTGCTGATGTTTATTCTCATTGGTTTGAGATCGCCCCTGCCTGTTGATGCGGTAAGGATCACATCCCTAAAATTAATTAGTCCGGGGGAGGGCTCCTGTGTGATTTCACCGATCGAGATTTCGGCGCAGGTTCAAACGCAACTACAGCACTTGATCCGAATCACATTAGTGGATCGTTCAGGCACCGAAATATCTCGTCAATTGCTGCGGGTGGAATCTGATAGTGAATTACCACAAGATTTCACAACAAGTCTGGCATTTGAAATTCCCAGAGAATTCACCGATGGGCTGTTGACAATAGCAATCCAGGATGAGAACAGCCGACTGGTTGCCTTAAGATCCACCCCTCTCAAATTGCAGTCCGATGGAGAAAACAGTATTACGTCCCAATCATCGACCTCAGATTGGCTCACGGTTACACAACCCCAACCAGGGGAGAGGTTACAGGGTGGGATGGTCATCGTTGAAGGTACGCTGATAGCGGTTATTGATAGACCGGTGTTTTTTGAGTTAATTACAGACAGCGGTGGACAGATCGGATCGAGGCAGCTAGCGGTTCAATCGGCGGGAGTACCCATCACATTTAATGTCATCTTGCCGTACGGTCACATTTACAAAGAGCGTGACGTTCGACTGATTATGCGTCAAACGGACGAAGTTTATGGGAAAAACATTGTTCTGGACAGTGTACCCATCTATCTCTCGCCCTAATAACCCCACAAAGGATAAATAACCCGCCATAAAAACCGATATCCCATAACAAGCTCATAACCAGATGAAGAAAACTGGCATAATTCAGGTGGTAATTGCCTGGTTTAAGTAAAAGATGAGTATTCAAATCAGGCGTTTATGGTCCACCTGAGCTTAAATCATCGGGGTCTATGGGCGTCTGCCCGCTAGGATCATGCACCCACACATAGCTCCCCTCTTCTGCCCAGTCATACAACCAGTGGGCGTCCGTCGGCGAAAGATTGACACAGCCGTGAGATGCGGGGTAACCAAAACGTGTCCGCCAGTAGGAAGCGTGCAGCGCATTTGCGCCGTCAAAATACATGGTCCAGGGCACATCCTCTAGGTAATAAAAATCGGCCCCAGATCCTCCTCGCATGGTTTCCAACGGCTTTTTTTCGTAGACCTTGAATAATCCAGGACGTGTATAAAGCGGTTCCAATCCGGTGGAAACCATGGTTGCAAATATTAACTTGCCGTCCTGGTACACACTTAATGTTTGCTGAAATAAATTTAATTCAATCCATCGATCTTCGTTCACACCTTCGGGCGGGGTAGGATTGAGGGAAACAATCTTCGCCTTTGAACTATCCACCCATTCATCGGGAGCGACCTGGTACCAGACTGCTTTTTCACCTTCTACCGTTTTATAAACCTGAATAAGCTCTTCCTGATATAAGTTATTGCCCGTTGTTTCGGCAGCGTAAGATGGCGCTGAATAGGTCGGTGTTTCATTCGCAATCCATCCAAAATCATTTTTAGGGGTTTTGAAAAATTTCAAACCCCGGAAATCTGTATATGCTGCAGGTGATGCCCGCATCCACCCGCCTGAAGATAATTGTAGATATGCGTTTCCGTTATGGTCCAGGCGGTTGACATAACTGATATATCGCAAGCCACCGGGTGCAATTTGCCTGACAGGATTGGTGCGGGCGACAGCATCATCAAATGACCCATATATCAGCGCAGGTTCGTCGTCAGGATAATTGATTTTTGCAACAAAAACAGGCATTTGTCCCAGCGATGATGGGGGATGCGCTGCCGGTAACTCAGGGATTGGGTAAGGGAAACCAGCCTCATTAATTTTTAATGCGGTTTGGGCAGGCCCATAAAACAAGCATGTGCCGTCATTCGGTAAACCCGGTAAGCACAGGGGCGGGGGAAAATAACTTTGTTCCTGAGCTCCTATGTCCGACGTTCGGTTAGCGGCATGGGCTATCAGATTTGGCATCCCTAAAATTGTTGAGAGTATTACGACTGCTATTAAAATTCGTTTCATCATTCCTCTTTTAATCTTAGAACAATAATTATACCTAAAATTGTCC
>JAXHUT010000253.1:0-10585 GCA_034189405.1 Chloroflexota bacterium | reverse complement strand
CTTTGGGCGGTACTGCAGCGCTTCCGCCAGATGCACCTGGGTAATCCCCTCTGACCCTGCCAAGTCTGCGATCGTACGGCTGAGCTTCAACACCCGGTGATAGGCGCGGGCGGTCAACTGCAGTTGGCGCATGGCGGTCTTCATCAACGCCTGAAAAGCATCTTTATTGTGTTGGTTATGAATAAATGTGCAAAAATTACATAACCTTCATTTTATAATCCAATAACAATCTGAATAGCCTCAAGAATGGTTGAAAGCGTGTCTAAATCAACTATCCCAATGGGATGACTAAAACGTTCACGCGATAAAGAGCGAACCTGAAATGCATCTGCAGCAGATGGCTTATCAAGACCGTTTTGTTTTGTTGGCTGGATCTTAACCATCCAGGGTGCCTTTGAATAATGGTCTTTCCAGGTTGTAATGGGAACAATAATTCGCAGTGGAAGGACACCTATCTCATCAACATTTACAATCACTGCCGGACGTGATTTCTTGATTTCAGCACCAACGGTTGGGTCCAGATTAATTAACCAAATTTCTCCCCTATGCATGGAAGTCTTCACCGTCTAAGACTGTAAAGGCTGTCAGGTCTTCATCCGTCGTGTAATCAACCAGCAATGCCTGTGCGGCAGCAGCCAATGTCGATTTTTGATGTCTTACGATTTGTTCATCAAGCATGACACGCACAAGTTCTGAAAAAGATATATCTTCCTCTTCAGCAATTTTCTTTAGCATTTGCTTTTGTTCTTCCTCAAGCATTATCTGAGTACGTTCCATCATAGGGCTCCTTTATACATTTATTTATACCATATATATTATACACAATATAATGCCGTACATCAAGGATTAAAATTTTGTAAGCTTGTTAATCAGTATAAAGTTTTCGCTAGGGCATCACAAACAAGTGAGAAGGATCGCGAGTCTTTTTTTTCAAAACCAGCGGCAGACCCTTACCGAACAAAAATTACATCAAATCCAGCTTGGGACGGTACTGCAGCGCCTCCGCCAGATGCACCTGGGTGATCCCCTCTGACCCCGCCAAGTCCGCGATGGTTCGGCTGAGCTTGAGCACACGGTGATAGGCGCGGGCGGTCAGCTGAAGCTGGCGCATGGCGGTCTTCATCAATGCCTGGCAAGGGTCATCCAGGGCGCAGTATTTCCGGATTTGTGCCGGGCGCATATCCGCGTTGCTGGCGATATCCGTGCCTGTAAAGCGATCTCGCTGACGCTGACGGGCTGTTTCCACCCTTGCCCGCACCTCCGCTGAGGATTCTCCTTTACGCATATCGCGCAGTTTCTGATATTCCACTCTTGGCACTTGCATGTGGATGTCAATCCGATCCATCAATGGCCCAGAAATGCGCTTCTGATATCTCGTCACCGCCGACGATGAGCAGGTGCAGGGCCGTGCCGGGTCCCCATAATAGCCGCAAGGGCAGGGATTCATCGCGGCTGCTAACTGAAAATTAGCAGGAAATGTCAAAGATCCCTGTGCTCGGCTGATCGTCACCACTTTATCCTCCAGGGGTTGACGTAAGACCTCTAAAACTCTGGAGCTGAACTCGGGTAACTCATCCAGGAACAACACCCCCCGATGCGCCAGGCTGATCTCCCCCGGGTGCGGCCAGTTGCCACCGCCCACCAACCCAGCATGGCTAATGGTGTGGTGCGGCGACCGGAAGGGCCGGGCACGTATCAAGGGTACATCCGAGGGCAGCAAATCTGCCACGCTGTAGATGCGGGTCACATCGAGCTGCTCATCGATGGTCATGGTCGGCAAAATCGAAGGCAGGGCACGCGCCATCAGGGTCTTGCCAGCGCCAGGCGGGCCGATCATCAGCAAATTATGGCCGCCAGCCGCAGCAACTTCCAGGGCACGTTTGACGTGTTCCTGCCCTTTGATCTCGCTAAAATCCGTCTCCACCCACACATCACCCGGGTCATGGGGAGGGGCTTCAGCAGGTGCAAGCGGGACCATCCCTGTGAAATGATCGTACAGCCCAGTCAGGGTAGGCGCCGGGATGACCTCAATATCCGGGATTAATGCCGCCTCGGGTGCATCCACTTCCGGGACGATGACCCGTTTATATCCCTCTTCCCGCGCCAGCGCAGCCATAGGCAGCACGCCCTTGACATGGCGCACGCCCCCATCCAGAGACAGCTCTCCAATAATTAATGTGTCTTCAACAGCTTCTGGATCCAACTGGCTGGTTGCGATCAAAACCCCCACGGCAATCGGCAAATCATAAACCGGTCCCTCTTTGCGCACGGAAGCTGGCGCCAGGTTAACGGTCAGTTTCTTGCGAGGGTAATAAAACCCGGCATTCTTCACCGCGGATGCCACCCGCTCTCGGCTTTCCTGCACTGCAGTGTCTGGCAATCCAACGATGACCATCTTCGGCAGCCCCCCACCGGTGTCCACTTCCACTTCAACAACAACGCCATCTAACCCGAGCACAGCACAAGAGAAAACCCGTGCCAGCATAAGCACCCCGATTCTACGATAAAGGCTACAATGTCAATGAAGAAATTTTAGCATAGATTCAACTGAAAAACCTTGAATTCAATGTTAAGTTTTTCTGTCAAAAATTTTTACAAGCCCATGAATTGATAATTCGTCATTGCAGGTGTCGGGTGGTATCATTGCTCCGCAGCCCATTCTCCTGATAAGACGCTGTGATGATCAATGCAAACCTTCGAATTTTATCGAGAATGACGCCAGATTGTAAGAAATCGTTATATAAAACCCTTTAACTTTGGCAAACCTTGTCTCAACCAGATTTATCGTAAATCCTGTTATTGACTGATTAAGAAAATGTATCCATCCTGGTGAATGATCAGGATCGGTACATAATTTCATCGATTTCCTCCGTTCTATCCGTGGCTATCGCCGGCTTTTGCGTGATGGCTGAAATGCTATCGTAGAGGTCATTTGTCATCTCGATTTCCACAGATTTGAGGGATTCCTCCAATTGTTCCAGGTTGCGAGCGCCAATGATCGGGGCTGTGACTGCGGGATGCTCTCCCACCCATCTCACAGCCAATGTTGCCGGGGCGACACCCAGGCTCTTTGCCAGTTCTGAAAACTCAGCAGCAGCTTTGAGCATCCAATCCTCGCCGTACCTCACAGAATACATTTTATTACTGACAATTCTGCCTTTTTCAGGTTTTTTATCAGGTCCATACTTGCCAGTCAGCAATCCCCCACCGAGCGGGCTGTAGGGGATCACACCTAAACCCTCCGACATCGCCAGGGGTAGAATTTCAACCTCGGCTTGTCGTTTGACAAGGTTATACATAGGCTGAACCACCTCAAACCGCGATAAATGCTCTCTTTCAGATATGCCAAGCGCCTTCATAATCTGCCAGGCGGAGTAATTACTTACAGCGGGGTACAAAATTTTCCCCTGTTTTACAAGATCATCTAAAGCTCTAAGTGTTTCCTCAAGCGGTGTGTCTTCATCAAAATGATGGATAAAGTAAATATCAATCCAATCTGTGTTCAATCTTCGAAGGCTTTTTTCGACTTCCAGGGTAATATGACGTCGATTAGCGCCCCTTGCGTTGACATCGTCTCCTGTTGGGAAATATACCTTGCTGGTGATGATCACCTTTTCTCTTTCCGGGGCAATGAATTTTCCCAACAACTCTTCTGATCTGCCGCCCGCATAAACATTAGCACAGTCAAAAAAGTTAATACCTATCTCTCTACAGCGATGGTACATTTTCTCTGACATAGCCTCATCTGCAATGTCTCCGAATGACATGGTCCCAAAGCAAAGCGAGGAAACTTTTATCCCGGTTCGACCCAAATTTTTATATTGCATCATAGCGCCCTTTCCACTCTGTAAATAACTTGTACCTTAAGAATAACATGGACTTAAATAATTGTTGTGAAATTGCTGACCAAAGATAACGAACACGCTCAAGAATGGGAGCCCGGGGTTATGAATATCCCGTTCTGATTTTGCTCAATTTTATTTGTTTGTAACCCAGATCCGGTTTACAAACACATCACTTTAATCGTATATTGATACGGTCTGCTGCTAATTTTCCCGTGATCATCTTAATGGTCAAGCCCCCTGCCTGAAGGGAAGGGGTTTTAAAGTCTCTTGCTTTTGGGAGGGACTCGGTTGAAATGAGGGTATCAATAACCTGAGTTTTGGGGGGTATGCCTCCTGACCATGCAATAAAAAGACTGATTTTAGGAGTGCGGACCCTACCCAGAGCTTGGAAAGAGTGAGGGTCAGTCCGCAAAACTATGACATTTCAAATTCCTTCGATTTAGAAGTTGGAACCCTCACCCTGTCCTCTCCCGTTGGCCTTGTGTGCCAAAAGGGAGAGGGTTCTTAATAGCTTTCCCAAAGGGTGCCGTTAAGTCGCTTGCTTCCTAAGACTTTAAATTAATTCCCCCTGCCTGCGGGGGGCTAGGGGGGTAAAATTTCGTGACCATGCAATGAAATATCAATATTATTTAGATTAGAAGTCCAGACACACCACCCCCCTGCACCCTCCCTGAAGGGAAGGGATTTAGGGTTAGGTAAAAATAAGCTTTGGAAATCATTGATCAATCTGCACCAGGTATGAAATAGCTGCATTCTATTATCCAGTGTTTGAAAAATCTGATGACACTACCTACCCCCTGTGTGGTTTAGATTTGTCTAGGAAAAGTTTTTTGTTCAGCGATGACGAGTACACGCACTGTATCCATGGCTATCCCCCAAGTTTAACCACTTTTCAGCCACAGATATTGATATGGTTTTAGCTGAAGTATTAATTTTTTATTATTGATATGATAGCATTCTGAGCTAATCAAATCCACGACCATTCTTGCCCCTTCCAGGCAGGTTTGTTCAGAATCGATCGTCAAGTCAACACTGTCCGAGCTGATGTTCACAAGCGTCAAAATAGCAGATGAATTATCAGGTGTGTTTCTTTCCAAGGCAAAAACACGATCATCAAACCGAGCTACTTTTTGCGACCCATTCGGATGGAATGCAGGCTGGGCGATTCTTATTGAAAGAAGATCTCGGAATTTATTAAATATTTTTGCATGAATGTTCTCTGGGTTTTCGAGAACATCCTGGCGTTCTTTCAATGAAAATTTTTCACGATTGATCGACCTTGCTCGACCTGTTTTCTGGACATTTGCTAAAGCATTTCTTGATCCAAAAAGGCTGTGATAATAAATCCCCGGGACGCCAGCTAAAGAAATCAAAATCACCTGTGATGCTAAAAAGCGTTCAATATCGACAAGAGGGTCAGGCAACTCAGGATCATTAAGAGCATCATAAAGGGTTGTATTCAACTCATAGACCGTTTCAGAGCCATCCGGGTTTGAACGATGCGATAATAAACCACCATGACGATGAACCTGATCAATCAGCTTGTGGAGTTCATCTTCACTGAGAATGCCTTTTGCAGGCAATACACCAATCCCATCATGTGAGGCAATGAAATTAAAGAAAACACCTTTGGACGCCAACCCATCCACCCAGTCTGTCAAGTGTTTTGCACTACCAGAGATTAAAGTGTGCAAAACTAGCGGCGCTAATGGGAATTGGTAAACCATATGTGCTTCATCTGTACGCCCGGTTTCAGGATCAAATTCGCCAAAATAACTGATATTTTCTAAATGTGGGACATTGGTTTCAGTTATTAAAACCACTTCTGGGTAAACTTCTTCTAAAACAAGGCGGAGAAGCTTTATTACTCGATGGGTTTCTGGAAGATGGATACAAGTTGTGCCCGATTCTTTCCACAGGTAAGCAATTGCATCCAAACGGATGATGGTTGCACCTTGACGAATATAAAACAACAACACATCTAAAATTTCCAGCAAAACTTCAGGATTAGCATAATTTAAATCAATTTGATCTGCACTGAAGGTCGTCCACACTTTTTTAGGTCCGGTTTTGGTGTCAACCTCCGTCAACAATGGAGAAGTTCGCGGCCGAACCACATTCGAAAGGTCCCAATCATGATCTGGCTGAATAAAATAATCTTGATATTTTGGATCCCCTTCTAAAAAACCTTTAAACCATTTACTTTCCCGAGAAATGTGGTTTATCACCGCGTCAAACATCAATTTTTTTGATTTTGCCAATGCCCGCACATCTTCCCATGTTCCCAATTCGGGGTCAACTTTCCGATAATCAATCACTGAAAAACCATCATCCGAGGAATATGGAAAAAAAGGCAAAATATGAACTGTGTTAATTTTTCCAGCGAGGTGCTTATCAAGAAATTCCTTCAAACTTTTTAAGGCTGGCTGGGAAGGTTCCTTTATGATATCTCCATAGGTGATTAATATGATATCCTTTTCACTGAATTTATTTTCTTTGCCCGCAAATGTATTTTTATCTGAAGTTTCTTTATGCCTTTCAAGGGAAGATAAAATTCGTGCAGTTATTTCGGAAGCTTGACTTTCACCATAGAGAAATTCAAGATGTTCATGAAGTTTTTGTTTTTTTTGTTCTCTCATAGGTCAACCTTTAAATTTATCCTAAAACCATTGCGTGAGTTGATTTTCTAGTTCATCAAATGAATAATGCCTTTTAGCAATCGAAAAATTTATATTACCACTTTCTTCGCGCATAATCTTATTTGTCAAATATGCCACACATTCGTCCGCAGCTCGCTGAATTATATCATCAGGGATTTTAACAAGGTTATTTTGATCTCGTCCTGTGATTTCAGAGCCAAGAGAAATAACATTAAAATCTCGATTTTTTATATCCTGTAAATATACCGGGTACTCAAACATTACGATCGGCAATTTTGCTCTGAATGCTTCCAGCAATTGGTTTCCCCAGCCTTCCCATAAGCTTGGATAAGTAACCAAATCAGCAACAGCGTATGTGTCCCAAAAAGCGAAAGTTTTACCTCCAGCTCCTGAGCTGCGCGCTGGTCCAATGATTGAATCAATATGCCGAAGTTCAACCCCCAGATTCTTGGCTTTGTTTTTTAGTTTCTGAAGGTAAGCACCTGTGGGGTCATCGCGGTCATAGCCAGCCAGAACAAGCACAATCTTGTTTTCCTCGTTGAAAGCACGTCCATCATAAAGGCCTCGCTTTTGCAAAATGGCACGTCGATGCGGTTCGTTCAGCGCTTTTAAAAGGTCAATCGCCAGCTCAATCCCCTTACGTGGGATAATTCGGGTTGCTTGAAGCATGCAAATATCGTTGTTACTTAATCCAATCGAATGGCGCAAATCCCGATTATAGTCGTCAATGACCCAATCAGACCCATTAAAATCAAATACGTTGGGCACAATGGTGGATGGGATTCCTTTAAAACGTTGCAAGCTCAACTGGGCAATGCTGTTAATGACAACGTGGATAATTTTTGAATCCTTGGGGGGCATGTAATCTTCCAGAATGCTTTTAACTTCTGCCCGATCCAGGTTCGGGTTCAATTTCCTTTCCCAATAGAAATCATGATGATGTGCTACTGCCTTGAGTGCAAGCTCTTTCCTGACCCTTTCTAAAGCAGCAGCAGCTGGAATATTCATCGCCACGCTCCAAATATTGTTCACCAACAGCGTATCAATCTCATTATTATCGATGATATCCCTGAGGGCGTCAGCCAAATAATCTGTGTGTTGTTTAATGCGTTTTTCCAACGCCTCTGAAGGTAAATCGTCGCGCTGTCCCAGGATGTTCTGATTGATTAATTCAATCTCCGGTCGATGATGATAAAGCTCGGGTAGTAAAATTCCTTCCTGATGCCCCAAACGACCCGCAAATAACAAAACTCGATGGCCCATCCTTTCCAGGACGGTTTTCCATTTGTCGATCTCCAGGGAAACACCGTCTGTTAACCCAAGCTGATAATGGAAAATGCCAATTGTTTTAGATGCTTTCATTAATGATTACCTTTGGCAATTATCCGCATGAAATTACACCTTCGTGAGCAATTTTCCTAAAATTAATCAGTATGCTCATAGAATGTGTATTGTAATTCTTCTATTGAGGTAAATCTCAAACCAAGCAGTCGATTAACCCTTGACGCCGCCTGCTGTCAAACCTTCAGCCAGATACTTCTCCAAAGATAAGAAAAGTATGATGATCGGAACAGTCATAATTGTGGAGGCCGCCATCACAACATTCGGTCTTGGGGTGGGATCATTGAATATTGTATTGATTTTTATTGGCATTGTGAACATATGACGATCGTTCAGGAAAATCAATGCATATAAAAACTCATTCCAGGCAATCATGAAGGTGTAAATACTAACCGATATTAAAGCTGGAATGGATAAGGGCAGTGTTACTCGCCAAATCACTTCCAAACGACTGCATCCGTCAATCAAAGCGGCTTGCTCAATTTCATCTGGAATGGTGCGGAAATAGTTGGTCAACATATACAGGGCAACAGGTAAAGTCTGTGACATGTAGGTGAAAACCAACACAGCTAGGTTATCCTGTACGTTAAAACCAATTCGATCACCAATTTGAGCAAGCATGGCAAAGAGTGGAATAATCAAGAGTACACCAGGGAATAAGTAGACCAGCAATATGCCGTTGAGGAGAAGTTCCTTTCCCTTAAATTTAAATCGAGCGATGGCATAAGCACCTAACACAGCCAGAATAACAGCGATGATGGCTGTGGGTATGGACACTATCAAGGTGTTCATGATGTTCCTGCCAAAATCCTGGTAGCTGGGATGGTTTGGGTCAAACAGCTCTCGATATGCATCCAAACGCAAGCCGCCGGGAACATAAACTGGTTCGCGTCCTCCGATCTCTGCCCTGGTTTTAAAAGATGAACTTACCATCCAATAAAAGGGGAAAATGATACTGGTCAAAAAGAAAATCAAGATCACGGAAAATAAGAAGCGTTTCCAGTTAATCCAGTCTGCCAGGTGGCCAATTAAATTCTTCTTTTCGTTTTTCATGGCTAATCCTCAACATTCTTCATCACAACGGTCACATAAAGGGTCATGAACAGGCCTAAAGTCAACAATAAAATCATTGCAGTGGCAGCACCACGACCAAAATCATACAACCTGAAGCTGAATTCATAGGTCAGCACTGGCAGAACCTTTGTCCCAAAGCCGCCGCCAGTGTACAGGAAAATATCATCGAATTTATTAAACGTCCACATCAAGCGCAACAAGAAAGTCGCACCCAACACGTAGCGCAGTTCAGGGATTGTAATTGCAAAAAACTGTTGGATCACATTAGCGCCATCCACCTTTGCAGCCTCATAAAGCGTGCCGTCAATCGCCTGTAATCGGGCTAAAATCATCAACATACAAAATGGGAAATAACGCCAGGCATCAAGCAAGATCACAATCAGCAGCGATAAACCCCGGGTCGCTAAATAGGCTTTAGGCATCTCAATCAGGTTCAAACTCATCAAAATATGGTTGACAACACCCGACGGCCTGGGATCCAAGATCCATCGCCAGACAAAGGCAATGCTTACAATCGGTGCGACATAAGGAAACAGGAAAATTGCACGCGCGATACCACGTCCTTTAAAAGGGCGGTTCAGCAACAAAGAAGCCGCTAATCCAACCAGGACAGCCAAAGTCGTAGAAGCAAAGGAATAAACAATTGTTGTAACAGCAGCACCCCAATTGTCCAAACCTTGAAACTTAAAGGCATAATCATTGATAACTTTTTTATAATTATCAAAGCCAACAAAGGGCGCATGAAAAACATCATTAAGGTTATCCAAGCCAACGTCATGGAAACTTACCCAAACGCTGAAAATAGCAGGAAATATAACCAATCCAAAAACGATCAGTGCTGTGGGTGAAATCAATGTCCAGGCTAACCGCACTTCTTGCTTTTTCCGGCTTTTTACTTTTTTTGTACCGGCAATAGACATAATGACTCCTTCCAAAATTGTGCAAGGGTGTGGTTTTTACCACACCCTTGCTGAGTCTTATAAGCTACTCACTTCGTTCTGCATATAGCCCCTCAACTTGCTCCTGCAACCATTCAGCAGCAATTTCTGGGGTCATCGTACCCTCAAGAACAATATAGCTGATCGCCTGTGGAATGAATAAACGACCTTCAATATCGCCGACAACAGCCCGTTCAACACTGTCATAATCCGGTCGGAACAACCAGCGCTGCATAGTCTCATAACCATTAGCGATCTGGGTGATGGTATCTTCACTGTAATAGCCAAAATATTCACTCAAACCACGCCAGCCGTCTACGGCGCTCTTCAGCACAGGGACCTTACCCATGGGCGCTAAGGCAAGTACGTCCAGGTAATTCTGTCCAGTCATGAAGAACTTCACAACCTCTTGCGCCATCGGGTCAGCACCCTGGAGAATCCCCAATGCTACCAACTGACCGTAAGAAGCAGAGCCGTTGGGGCCTTGCATCATAGGGGCAAAACCAGAATTGGCAGCCAAATCTTCAACAACTTCAATATTGCCGCCTTCTTCTGTGCCTGAACCCTCTACCAGATCGTCCATAATATAGGTGCTGTAAAACATCATGCCAGATTGTCCAAGCTCATAGGATTCGCGGGCACCTCGCCAATATTGTGGGCCTGGCATCGCACAACGTTGTAACCCTGCATACCACTCAAGCGCCTCGATCATTTCCGGCGTATTCAT
>JAXHUT010000252.1:0-3975 GCA_034189405.1 Chloroflexota bacterium | reverse complement strand
TATTTGGAGCCGTTTGTATTGTTTCATATAAGATCACCGTTGTTAACAAGGAACAAATATTCAAAATAAGGATACCATAATCAAGCTGCTTTTAAGAAATCCAGAGGATTATTCCCCAGGAGTATAATCAACATATGACTTATCTAAAATCTTTTATGGCACTCAGCATGATTCTTTTCTATATTCTTTTTCCCCCTTTTGCAAAAAGCAGTGATTATGATCCTTGTGTTGCTGAGATGCTCTCTCAAGCCAACCCAGACCGTTGGATGAATTGGATCAGGGCATTGTCAGGCGCAGATCCCATTCTAACCATCAACGGTCTGGAAAAAATAACAACCCGCAGCAACTTTGTGATGTTTGAAGCGGATGCGAGCCCAAACGCTTTTGATTATCTTTTAGATCAGCTTGCCCGTTTGGGCTTTATCGCAGGGCAAGATTTCCAGATACACACTTACGCCTTCCCTTACGGCGATCGTTACCCCCAAAGAAATTGGAAGAATATCATTTTAAGCTTTCCGGGTGAAGACCCCGACCTGAAAAATGAACGCGTATTGATGGTCGCTCATATCGACAGCATTTCTGACCAGGAATTGCTTTTAGCACCAGGCGCTGATGACAATGCCAGCGGCACAGCGGGATTGTTAGAAGCGGCATCAATTCTTCAGCATTATCGGTTTGGGCGAACAATCAATTTGATTTGGTTCAGCGGTGAAGAGAAATCTAGGATCGGCAGTAACTTTTTTGTTGAGGATTATGCTGATTGGCTTCCGAACATTGTTGGCGTGATCAACATGGATATGTTTGCCTTCGACGGGGATGGCGATCGTTGTTTTGAGGTGCATGCGGGGACCTCGCCAGGTTCACAGAAAATCGGGAACCTGATCGGATCGGTCATCGAGGCATATGATTTGAGGCTGACCTTTGATTTCCTCGATGACGAAAATGCTTACTCTTTCTCAGATCACTATCCCTTTTGGGAAAAAGGTGTCCCGGGGGTGTTGATCATGGAAAATTCTTTCTACCATCCAGACGAAACCTGCGGAAAATCAGATCGGAATTACAACTATCATAAAACCTCTGATACTATCACCTACATTAACAGCGATACAGGTTTTTCAATTTTGCAAGCGGGGATCGCAGCGGTCGCAGATTTAGCCCAACCCCTTGGACCATGCTTGTCAGGGAGGTTTGAGATTAAAACCCAGGTAAACGATCGGCAATTTGAGTTAAAGTAGCAATCTATAGATTAATAAACTTTCATTTAATATAAAGTTTTTCGGGCTAAAGCCCCTCACGCCATTATGATATGAGAAAGATAATATTGGTTGTATCCCGGAGTGAGGCCTTTAGGCCGACTGTAATTCAATCTAATCGTTTCTCGAAGGTGAATAAATAAAAGTTAATGCAATATTTTGTGGATTAATAAACTTTCATTTAATTTAAAGTTTTTCGGGCTAAAGCCCCTCACGCCAGTTGATATGAGAAAGATAATATTGGTTGTAACCCGAAGTGAGCCATCCGCCCTGAGCCCGAAGGGTGTGAGGATTTAGGCCGACTGCAATTCAATCAATTAATTCCGACGAACTAAGGCTGACCTTCCTGGGCTTTGGTAAAACCGCGACGATTGTCCCCAATGTCAACACGCCTGACCCAATCCACAACCAGTTCACCAGGGGGTTAACAAAAATCCTGAAGGTCGCTTCATCTGGCAAATCGGGCTGCCAGTCCACCAGGATCGCATAATGATCCAAAGAAAGATTGCTCTTTACACCGGGTATGGTGACAGCCATGCCCAAATTTGCATAAACCTCACGGCTGGGATACAGTGCCCCCTTCGGCTGCCCCTGATCGAGAATTGTCAGCACGGCCTGTGTTGTAGCAGTCTCTGCATCAGCGAAGCGTTCAACACCCTCAAAAGTATACTGATAAGCACCGATGGATGCTGATTCTCCTCGCTTAAGCCTAACCTGGGTTTCCTGCTGCAGTCCCTCCAACCCAATTATCCCAAGACTCATCAGGACAACCCCAAAATGAACCAGTAAACCGCCATAACGTCGACGGTTTCGCTTCAATGGCTGCCATAAAGCCCGTAAGATATTGTTGCTCGATCCTTTTAATGCCCTCTGGACAGATCTTATGTATTCCCACAGAATGACAAAGCTTGCCATGCCAGCCCACCATAAGGCGACCAGTGTGTAGATGCTTTTCACATTTCCCAAGAGCCAACTCAATAAAGGAACCAATAAGGAGGCAGGGATCAGAATAATTAAACGATGCCGTAATTTGTTAATTTGTGTCAATCCCCATGCTGCAAGCGGACAAAGCCCCATCAACAATAACAACAATAGGAACAATGGCCCGGTGATGCGTTCATACCAGGCAGGACCGACTGTAACCTGAGTATTTGTTAATAAATCGGAAAATATCGGGTAAATCACACCAAGGAAACAGACCATCAAGATACTCAAAAAAACCAGGTTTGAAAACAAGGTTAATACATCGCGGGAAAACCCAAATTCAATTTCATTGATAGAACCAAAATCACGCCAGCGGTAGATCAACAAACCCAACCCCCCGATGGAGACGATTCCCATAATAATAAACATCGCTGGACCAATATCACTGCCTGCAAAGGTATGAACAGAGGATAGAACACCCGAACGCGTGATAAAGGTGCCAAAAATAACCAAGCTGAAGGTAAGGATGATCAGGCTTAAATTCCACCTTTGATACTTGTTGCCTTTTCTTTGCAGCAATACGGTATGAATCAGCGCTGTTGCGCTTAACCACGGCATCAACGCCGCTATCTCAACGGGGTCCCATCCCCAATACCCACCCCAACCCAAGACATCATAAGCCCAGCGCATGCCAAGCACCAATCCCAGGGATAAAAACACCCATGCCATAAGCATCCATGGGCGTGAGCGTTCGATCCAGCGTCCGTCCCGTCGCTTTGTGACAAGCGTTGCAATCGCCAACCCAAATGGGATAACGAACCCCACAAAGCCCAGGTAGAGCGCTGGGGGATGCCAGATCATCCCAGGATGGCGTAAGAGCGGATTTAAACCCTGCCCATCACTCGGTGTCAACAACCAAGCATTTTGAGGTTGGAAAACAGATAAAATCCGTCCGCCGTCGGAAAAATGCCAGAAACGTTCAAAGGGCGTTGCTAAGAAAACATTAAGCCCCAGGAAGAAAATTAATAAAACAAAGGAGACCAGCATCGCCCACGGGAACAAATCTCTTTCTTCTCGGAACTTTCGGCTGGCGAAGACCAATGAAAAACCGCTCAACAACCAGCTCCAAAATAGAAGGGATCCTTCCTGCCCACCCCAAAGTGCTGTTAACTTCAAATACGCCGGCATTTCCCTGCTGCTGACACTGTATACATAAGCCACATCAAAGCGGTCATTTAATAATAAAAACACCATGACAGCCATACTTGCCGTCACCAATGGAAAAATCAGTACTAATGCCAGTCGTGCCGATTCAATAAAAGCCGAGGTATTTTGGACGAGCCCATATATAAGAATGACCAATCCATAAAGTGCCAGTAAAAACGCCAAAGCAAGAACCATATAACCGAATGAAGATATCAAAATGTTTTACTCCGCCTGGTCTGGCAATGCTTCTTCATATTTTGAAGGGCATTTCAACAATAATTCCTCGGCAACAAAAACACCTTCCGAATTTAATTGTCCGGTCAAAATTGCTTGAGCTTCATCCCTTAGCATATCCGGTATAGCGCCTTCATAGATCACGGACAACCTGGGGTTATCAGGATCGCTAACCGCCTGACGTAAGACCTTGCTCAATTCACCCTCCTCCTTGACCAGGTCTTCATCCGCTGGGATGTGCGCAATCGTGAAATTGAGAAGCCCTGTCTCGGGTTCAAAATAGATACTCTCCCCCAATACCGCACCGGATACACGTAAATTTTGATCCTGCAGATCTTTTTCAGAATGCTGTACTTCC
>JAXHUT010000251.1:0-9998 GCA_034189405.1 Chloroflexota bacterium | reverse complement strand
GTCGATTTCACAGCCGGCAAAGTTGAGATATCTGGCAAACCATCTGCAGGCAAGACTGACATCCCCGGTTTTACTTTCGTCATGCAAGATTTAACGGGTTTGCCATCAACCAAAACCATGCACTGGGAACACTGCCCATTTGCACAGAAAATTCCCAAAGGTGTTTCATCTTTAGGGTGATGACCAAAAATATCAATCCCGTTTGCAATCAGTGCCGAAGCAATAGTTTCACCCTTCCTGGCTTGCAATGGTTTTTTTCCCCAGAAAAATTTTATTATTTTCGATTCAGGGATTTCGAGGATCGGGTGTGAATTTATACGATTTTGCGGCATAGGTGAAAATATTTCCTTTAGTTATTCGGTGGTAAGGTCTTCCGAATTTTGCCAAGCGTATTTATACGAAACTTTTTTTGAACTTTTCTTTATCATTCATCCCTTCCCAATAATACCATCGATCGTTATTGTCTAGGCATGGATAAAAGTGTATACATGTCATCATTGTCCAAATTTCTCAGTTGTCGTTCATATTTTCTTTTGATATTCTATAAATGCCCCTTGCCAGGGTTTTCCCATACGGTGTTTGTTGCTAACTTTTATGTTTTCAAATTTACCCATGATATCCAACAAGGTGCTTGCAATCTCACCCCAGTTGTTGTTTTGGAGCGACCCTCGCATTTTCTTCGCTGTCGATCCTGTCCACTGCCATGCCAAACGATATTTATCCGCTTTTACCCAATATCCGCGCTTTTCCCAGGCTGCTACAGATTTATCGATCCCTGCTGCAATTTCTTCTAATGCCAGAATGATGAACGCGACCATATCTCTTGTACTTTTATCCGGTTTATCCTGTCGCATAAATTCACGAATAGTTACGACAATCCCTTTGCTGAGTTGGACTCTTTCTTTTCCTGGTGTTGACGTCGCGATGATGCGTGTCACTAAATCTCCTTTTACTTAAACTATTTCGTTCGAGGGTTTATTATACTCGGTCATTAATGCGAATCTTACAAATTAATCGGATGATCTTATTGACGATAAAATATCGCTGGCGTATAATTTCAATGCATTTAATTTCAGGGGAAGTGCTGGAATTGGCAGACAGGCGTGACTTAGGATCACGTGCGGCGACGCATGAGAGTTCGACCCTCTCCTTCCCCATAATAAAAATTTTTATTTTAAAGGACTGACCATTGAAAATTGAAAAAACCATCCAAGAGGATCGACAGGCAAAGCTCGTTGTACAATACACCCAACCAGAATTTGACAGGTTTAAACGACGCGCGGCAAAAAGAATTTCCAAAAATTCAAAGATTCCCGGATTCCGCCCAGGGAAAGCGCCTTACAATGTGATCGTAAATTATTATGGGAAAGAAGCAGTCATCCAGGAAGCGATTGACATTTTACTTGATGAGGATTATGTCAAAATGCTGGACGAAGCAGAGATCAAGCCTTACGACTCGGGCTCTCTTGAAGGTATTGAGAATTATGATCCACCAAAATTGGTTTTCATGATTCCATTGGAACCTGAAATCGACCTAGGGGATTATCGAGAAATTCGAAAGCCGTTTGAACTAGAAGAATTTGATACGACCCAGGTTGATGCGTTTATTGATAAAATTCGTCGCAATGTCGCGACCATCGTCCCTTCGGACTATCCCGCGCGTGAAGAGGATCTGGTTTACTTCAATTTAAGTGGCGAATTTCTCAATCCTGAAGAGGGCGTGGAGGCAGTTATCACCGATAAAACACCACAGCAAGTCGTCATTGCAGCTGAGGGAGAAGAAACGGAAGACGAATGGCCTTATCCAGGTTTTTCTCGAGAATTGATTGGCGTCGAAGCTGGTGACACGTTAGAATTGCAGCACCAATATCCCGAGGATTTCGATGATGAAGAATTCCAGGGGAAAACGGCAGTTTTCACTGTCGAGGTTCAGTCTGTTAAAGAATTGGATTTACCAGAGTTGGATCAGGATTTTCTCCAAATACTGGGGGATTATGAAACACCTGAAGAATTACGAAATTCGGTGGAAGAACATTTGCGTACCGTACACGAAGAACTATATACCCAGGAATACATCGATGATATTCTGGAGCAAATAACAGAAAACACAAAAATAAGTTATCCTCCCCAAATGCTTGAACATCAGCAGGAACATGTTCTTGAGGATATCAAGTCCAGATTGAAAGAGCAGGATATGGACTATGAGACTTATTTGGAATTAAGGGGTATCGATGAAGAAACTTTGATCAGGGATGAAATCAAACCGACTGCCAAGTTAATGTTGGAACGCTCTTTGGTAATTGATGCCTTGATTAAAGCAGAAGGTTTAATGCTGGACCAGGAATTGTTAAAAAGGAATATTAGTGATGTCGTGACGGAACTTTTCGATTCGGGAAATCCTGAAGAAATGGAAAAACAATTGGTAAAAGATGATTTTTCCAATGCGATTAGCGTGGAAAGTATAAATCGTACAATGAACGCACAAATTCAAGAACGTTTGAAATTAATCGCGACAGGTCAGCCTATACCTGAGGAGAGCGATATAGAAGCGGCAGAATCGACAGAAGTAATCATTGACGAAGCTGAAGAGATTGATAAAGATCCTGAAAATATTGATGTAGAAGTTTCTTTGGAAGTCAGTGATGAAACTGAAGAAGATGAATCTGAAGAAATCGCTGTGGTGTTGGAAGATGAAAAAGAACGCATCTATGAAGACGCAGGTGAAGTCGAAGAGGATGTTGATTAATTAAGATCGATAAAAAAGTATAAAAAAGAAGGTGTAAATGTTTAACAATGAAATTTCCTCTCTAATTCCGATGGTTGTTGAAACCTCGGGACGTGGTGAACGTGCCTATGATATCTACTCTTTGTTATTAAAAAACAGGATTGTCTTTTTAGGCTCCGGCATTAATGACCAGGTAGCGAACCTTGTTGTTGCACAACTCTTGTACCTGAGCCGGGAAGATCCTGAAAGTGGTATACAAATGTACATAAATTCCCCGGGTGGTCAGGTATATTCTGGCATGGCTATTTATGACACAATGCGTATGATCCCAAATAAGATCAGCACCGTTGCTGTGGGTGTGGCTGCAAGTTTTGGAACAGTGCTGCTTGCTGCGGGCAGCAAAGGACAACGTTATTCACTCCCGCATGCGACTATTCATATGCACCAACCACTGGGTGGTGCCCAGGGTCAGGCGTCGGATATTGAAATTCAAGCCAAGGAAATACTTCGGTTAAAAGAACGTATTAACCAGATTTTGGCTGAGGCTACCGGGCAGGATGTGGAAACGATAATTCAAGATACCGAACGAGACTTTTATATGAGTGCTGAAGAAGCTGTTAAATATGGTCTTGTGGATAAAGTATTAGAAGTTCCAGAGAAATAACAAAGATCAGAACAAGTATCAATGCCGGAATGCGCACCGCTTTCCGGCATTTTTTAACTGGAAATAATTATGTCTATTGAAGAACTTTCACATATCAAAGGACTAATCATTGATATGGATGGTGTCCTCTGGCAGGATACTGTTCCTATAGGTGATCTGAAGTCAATATTTAATCATATTCGTGATTTAGATTTAAAGTTTATTCTTGCGACCAATAATGCAACACGAACTGTAGAAGGGTATTTAGAAAAACTTGCTGGGTTTAACGTTCATTTGTCGGATGAACAAGTTATCAACGCTGCACAAGCTTCAGGTATTTACTTGCAGGATAATTACAAAGCGGGCACAAAGGTCTACGTGGTTGGACAGCCAAGTTTAAAACAAACCCTTGAACACTTCGGTATGGTCGTTTGTGATGGTGCCAACGACGATATAAATGTCGTGGTCGCTTCGCTTGATTATCAATTGACTTATGAGAAACTTAAAACAGCATCTTTATTGCTCCAGTCCGGTTGTGATTTTATTGGAACCAATCGAGATCGGACCTTGCCCACACCAGAAGGGTTCATTCCCGGTTCAGGAGCGGTGATTGGCGCGCTGGAAATTGCTTCTGGAAGAAAAGCTAAGATCATCGGAAAGCCAGAACCTTTTCTTTATGAGACGGCATTGAAACGATTAAGCTTGTCACCATCAGAAACACTTGCAGTCGGTGATCGACTAGAAACGGATATTGCTGGTGCACAAGCAGCCGGCATCCATACGGCGTTGGTCTTAACGGGTGCATCAACGCTTGAACAAGCTCATGCTTTTAACCCCCAGCCTGAAATTGTTAAACAGGATTTTGCAGAATTGGTTTTTCGATGGAAACGATGAAGACTTTGATTTATGACATGGATTATGAAACACTTGAAACCCAGGTAAAAGCCTTGGGTCAACCAGGCTTTCGGGCAAAGCAGATTTGGACAGCGCTTTATCAAACATTCCGCGTTTCACCGGAGGAAATTACAACACTCCCTAAAGATTTCAGAGAAAGCTTGAGCCAATCTTTATCTTTTCAGGCTTTGAATCCGGTGAAAGCGATTGAATCAAAAGATGGCCGAACAATAAAAACCCTATTTCAACTTTACGATGGGAATTATATTGAAGCCGTATTGATGTTTTACGATGAACGTCGGACATTGTGTATTTCATCACAATCCGGATGCGGAATGGGTTGTTCGTTTTGTGCAACCGGGCAGATGGGGTTCAAGCGCAATCTCACTACCGGTGAGATTATTGCCCAGGTTTTGTATTATGCTCGTTGTCTTGATGAGATGGATGAACATGTAACCAATGTTGTGATCATGGGTATGGGAGAACCATTTCAGAATTATGATAATGTGATAGCGGCTGTGAACCGCTTGAATGATCCGAAGGCTTTTGGTTTGGGTGCGCGCCGGTTTACAATCAGTACGGTGGGTTTAATCCCAGAAATTATTCAATTCGCGGATGAAGGCTACCAATATAACCTGGCAATTAGTTTGCACACCGTTGATGATGCATTAAGATCCAGGTTGATACCAATAAACAAGAAATATCCTGTCGACGACCTGATTTCGGCTTGTCGTTATTATGTTAATAAAACTAGCCGGCGTGTAACCTTTGAATATGCATTAATACAGGGTATTAATGATTCGGCTGAAGATGCTGTCGCTCTGGCAAATAAGATCAGAGGTATGATATGTCATGTAAACCTGATCCCATTGAATCCGACTGAAAACTTTGGTGAACAAGCAACAAGCGCTGCGCAAGCACAGGTTTTCTGTGACACGTTAGAAGCTCATAATATATCTTGTACGATAAGACTCCGCCGTGGGATTGAAATTCAAGCTGGCTGCGGTCAATTGGCGATAGAAGGCGAAGAAAATCAATAAAATTTTAGAAATGATATAATCGAACAGAAATGACTGAGAATATTTTTAACAAATGGCGAAAAGGATTAGAAAAAACACGTAAAGTTGCCTTTGGAAGGATATCAAATTTTCTTGGCACCTCCGAAGTAGATGATGAAACCTGGGAAAATCTTGAAGCTTTATTGATCCAGGCAGATATGGGTATGGAAACGACCATGGGGGTCATTGATGCTTTACGTGAAAGCGTTCACCAGGAAGGAATTACACAATCCGTTGAACTGGTTGATGCTTTAGAGAAAGAACTGACCAACCGGTTGGCTGAGCCTGTTTTCCCTGACTTTTCAAAAAAACCAACTGTGATAATTTTGGTGGGTGTGAATGGTTCCGGAAAGACGACTTCTGCAGCAAAACTGGCATACTTGTATGAGCAGGATGGCAGGACTGTGCTTTTGGTCGCCGCAGATACATATCGAGCTGCTGCCATCGATCAACTTGAAATTTGGGCAAAACGGGTTAATGTCCCAATGGTTGCTGGGCAGGAAGGCGGGGACCCCGGTGCCGCTGCTTATGATGGCGTTACCGCATCCATCACACGAAATAAGGATATCGCAATTATTGATACGGCTGGACGCTTGCACAATCGGTATAACTTGATGCAGGAGATAAAGAAGGTTCATCGAGTGAGTGGGAAAGCCCTTGAGGGTGCGCCACACGCATCCTGGCTTGTTTTAGATGCAACAACGGGGCAGAATGCCCTTCAACAAGCTAAAGCCTTTCAGGAGGCTATACCAATTGACGGGGTGATACTGGCAAAATTGGATTCTTCTGCAAAAGGTGGTATGGCATTTGCAATCAAGGAACAATTAGGCTTACCCATACTTTACGCGGGTTTGGGTGAGGGTATTGAAGACTTACAACGCTTTGATCGAGATTCCTTTGTACGCGGTATTCTTGAAGGATCATTGGAGGAATAATGGCACTAGATTTGACTGAACGTCTGAATGAGGCATATAAAAAACTCCTTAACTTACAGGAGCATCTTTGACTTAGCCGAGAAAAAGAAAGAGCTGGTAAATTTGGAGAAGGAAGCTCAAAAGCCTGATTTATGGGACGATCGCAAACGAGCACAGGGGATAATGATCCGACAGTCTGTTTTACGTGATGAAATTGAATCATACGAAGTATTAAAAAAACGAACTGAAGACACGCTTGAATTGACCCAGATCGCTGATGAATCAATGGAAAAAGAATTAATTCATGATGCTGAGAATATTGAATTAGCTGTGGATCGGCTTGAGTTGAAGACGCTTCTTTCCGGGAAATATGACAGGGGAAATGCTTTACTTGCCATTCATGCGGGTGCAGGTGGTACGGATTCACAAGATTGGGCTGAAATACTTGAACGAATGTACCTGCGATGGGCTGAAGGGCATAACTATAAAACCGATATCTTAGACCGGACTATGGGTGAAGAGGCAGGGATAAAAAGTGTAACAATCGGTGTTAGCGGGAATCTTGCTTATGGTTATCTTCGTCCGGAAAAAGGCGTGCATCGACTGGTGAGATTATCACCTTTTGATGCTGCTCACCGACGACATACATCCTTTGCGCTTGTCGAAGTCCTTCCTGAAATGGATGACTTGAGTGAAATAAAAGTACCTGCAGAGGATATCAAGATGGATGTTTATATGTCATCTGGGGCAGGGGGACAAAACGTACAAAAGAATGCAACTGCGGTTCGACTGACCCATATTCCTACAGGTATGGTTGTCACCTGTCAAAATGAACGTTCTTTGTTTCAAAATAAAGAGAATGCAATGCGTGTTCTCAAGGCACGACTGTTTGAAATGAAACAAGAAGAACAAGATGAACAGATTTCAGAATTACGTGGTGAATATACCAAAGCTGAATGGGGATCTCAAATTCGTTCTTATGTTCTTCATCCCTATCAGCTTGTCAAAGACCATCGTACGGATTATGAAACGGGTAATACCCAGGCTGTTTTGGATGGTGAAATTGATCCTTTTATTGAGGCTTACTTGAGAAAAATAGATTAATTGTTTAATCCAATTTTTGCGCTAACTCGATCATCTCCTGGTTGACTTTTTTCTTCCTACCAACAATGTCTTTCAAGGGTGTTGTTGTAACCTTGCCTTTATTTAATCCTACCAGAACACCAAAATCACCTCGGTCAACAGCTTCAACAGCGCCACTGCCAAAACGGCTTGCTAAGATCCGATCAAAAGCGCCAGGGTCACCACCACGTTGAACATGACCCAGAATGGTTGCCCTGATTTTGAAACCAAGTCTTTCTTTGTGTTTTTCGAAATATTTTGTCAGCGCCTCAGCGTTATATTTAGCCCCTTCTGCTACAACGATAATCGCGTGGGCTTTACCGTGTTCGTAGGCTAATCTCAAGCTTTCGGCAACATCTTCAGGATCCGTTTCAACTTCTGGTAAAAGAATATATTCTGCGCCACCAGCAATGCCGGACATGAGTGCGATATATCCGCATTCCCGTCCCATCACTTCGAGTAAAAATGCTCTTTGATGAGATGAAGCGGTTACTTTTAGCCTGTCGATGGCTTCCAGGGCGATATTTAAGGCTGTATCCACACCAATGGTCATCTCGGTGCCGGTGAGGTCGTTATCGATCGTCGAGGCGATACCAACGACTGGAAACCCCATTTCGCTCAAATGGTAGGAGCCGGTTTGAGAGCCATTCCCACCAATGACGACCAACGCATCAATTCCCATTTGGTTCATGGTACGTATACCTTTAAGACGACCTTCTTCAGTTTTGAATTCCTCGCATCTTGCTGAGCCTAAAATTGTGCCTCCTTTTTGAAGAATACCCCCGACATCACGTGTTCCCATCTGCTGGATATTGCCGGAAATCAACCCGGCATAACCCTTTCGGACCCCGTACATATCCCAACCCTTAGAAACACCACATCTGACAACAGAGCGGATGGCTGCGTTCATTCCAGGCGCATCCCCACCGCTGGTTAAAACTGCGACACGTTTCATAATGACCTCTCTTATAAACTCATGACTTTGTTAAATATCTCATCGAGTAATTTTTGAATATAATGAATCTACTGCAAAAAGCCCGCATTGCAAAGGAGAGTAGCACTATGTGGGAACTTGCCTTTTGTCAGGAGACTCAATAATTATATTATAATCAAGATTTGTATACTTTGATTATATTTTCTGAAAGGGATAGAAATACATGAAAAATCTGTTTAAAGAATTTAAAGAATTTATTTCTCGAGGAAACGTGATTGATCTTGCCGTCGGTGTGATCATCGGTGGCGCTTTCAGCACAATTGTAAAATCGACTGTGGATAACTTGCTCATGCCGCCTTTGGGATTATTATTTGGAGACGCAGATTTTTCAGATTTATTTATTGTGATAAAGCAAGGCTCACAAGCACTTCCCGATAGCGCAACCTTAGAAATGGCAAAGGAGATTGGGGCAGTTACCTTCAACTATGGGCAATTCATTACAGACTTACTTAATTTCCTGCTATTAGCGCTTGGCGTTTTCCTGATTATTAAAGCCATTAATACGCTCCAGAGAAAAGAAGAAAAGCCAGCAGAGGAATCCACAGAAAAAGATTGTCCTTTCTGCATGAAATCTATTCCTGTAGAAGCCACACGTTGTCCGTTCTGTACTTCTAAACTAGATTATAATCGCCTATAGATATGAATAAAGACATACTTGTTGCTATTCTTGAAGATGACGTTTTTTCTCAGAATTGGATGGCTTTATTACTGGTGCGCGATTGGCGGACACGCGTTATCGCCGAATTTCAAACACAAGTCGATTTATATAATTTTTTAGAAAAAGCATACGCCCCGTTTGATATCCTCGTCATGGATGTGGATTTGTTCGGTGAGCGGTTCACGGTTGACGACATAAGCGAACATTTAAATGATAAGGCGCATCCGGCAAAGATTTTGCTAACCGGCGTTCAACCCAACCCCCAAATTATTAAACTTTTACCCAACGAAAGGGTGATAGGTTATGTTCTTAAGAGTGAAGTGGGTTATTCTTTGAGTTGGGTGATTTCTTTTGCCTATGAAGGGCGCTGGATATTTACACCGGGCACCTATTCGTTAGCGATTGATATGAACCTGAGACTGCCAGAAAATAGGCTTGTTTTGGATGGGCGAAAGAAAATCCCCGGATTCACAGATCACGAATCTGAAGTTGCAAGACTGGCATTTATCTTCAGCCTTGGGCGGCGTGATCTGGCAGATGAACTTAAGATTTCTGAACAGTGGAGTTATGGTTTGGTCAGTGAACTGTATACGAAGATGGGTTTGTCGGACATCATTAAGGGAGAGGCGGATTTATTCTCTTATATTGGTGAAAATCAAATTATCCGGAACCACTTTGAGGACATATTGGCTGAGATAGGTACATCGAAAAAAGCACGTGATTTAGAAACATTAGCTTACCATTTGATAACCATGCCAGACCTTGTGGGATAATTTATGATCACAAGTGTAAAAAAATAACAAATCCGCTGACAGTTACACCTTGTAAAAAATCAGCGGATTTGTTTTGTACGTCTTTCTTTAATCCTTTTGAATCATCTTTAATATAAACTAACCTTTCCGTCATATTATTAGGGCGCAACAAAACGACCAAAGAATAAAATTGTGCCGGTAGGATTGTGCTGGATCATATACAAGAAGGGGCGATCTA
>JAXHUT010000250.1:0-10588 GCA_034189405.1 Chloroflexota bacterium | reverse complement strand
GGAAATTTTTTGAAGCAAATTTGTTTATTATAATCTGTAAAAACAAAACTAATTAATCGCTATAGCCTTCTCTTTGATCCCAAACAACGCCAGCGTCGAGACCAAAAATAGAAAACCAAAGATGCTGATTAAAACAGTGAATCCCACGCCATCCCCGATCGGGCCGCCAATATATGCACCGATCGCACCTGCGCCTGCCCCAGCCAGGTTTTGGATTCCCAGGTAACGTCCAGCTTCTTCCCTGGGTACAAGAGCAGTCCCTAATGCCCAGCTGGCTGAATAGAAAAAGCCAATCGCAATGCCAACCAGAAGACCGCCCACATACAAAACGGTCATATTTGGGGAGGAAACCACAATAATCGTACCGATCATCGCCAAAACGCCGCTAAAAGCACAAACCGGTTTGCGGCCGTACTTATCGGTCAGCCACCCTGCCGGAATGCTGAATATAAGGATTGCCACACCGACAAACATCACCAGCATCGCCGTTGGACCGGCAGCAGCCGCACCATGCAAGTCGCTAAAACGTTCCTGGATGAAATACAGGGCAAAACTGGCAAGGTTGGTCGAACCCACTAAAAATGCCAGTCGGTTGACGACCCACCAAGTAAATGAAGTTGTATCCCCGCCCCTTTTCTCGCCCAGGCTAATGCGAACGCTGCTCCAAACCCCCACGACGACGGCTAAAACCATGCCAAACACCCCAACCGCAGCGGTCATAATCTTTGCAGATGTCTCAGGAAGGTTAACGGACAGGGAATTGACATAATTAACCAATGCCCCAGAACCCAGGATGACCGCTGAAAATGCAACCGTCATACCCACCAAACGAATGACGGGCTGCCAATCCCATTCGTAAGGGGGTTCTTTAATCGGTTTTTCGGGTGCAAACATCGCGATGGCAGTACAAATCAAAACAATGGCACTCAGCACCAGCAAAGCCCCCCAAATGTTTTCATTCTCAACAAATTTAGTAATTACAAAGGAAACAAAAATTAATGGGGCTGGTAATTCAAAAAAGGCTTTAACCCCAGAAAAAATGCCGTGTTTGGACTCAGGGACAATATCCGGGATCAGCCCCTGTACAGCGGCATGCCCCGTGTTTGACGCCAGCATTGACAATATCGTTGCGGCAAACAAGACCCAATACCCGGTTTCCCCTTCTAATGTCGCAGCAATCACGCCAATGCCAATAAAGACCAGCACCTCCGATATTCCACCAATTAGGATGAAGGGACGCCGGCGGCCTAAGCGTGAGGTGCTGCGATCCGAGATGATCCCCACCAAGCCCTGCATTAAGACGGCGATCATCAGCGACCATAAGCGTAAATTGCCATAGGCAGCGCCTTTAACTTCGTCACCCATAAAGGATTGAACCAATAAGGGCAAGATCAAAGGCGTTAAGGTTTGCGACCGTGCTGTCAGGGCAAAGTAAAAAATATTGATGGTGATATAGTCATACCAGCGAATTTTTCTCTCCATGTAGGTGCCCGCCATTAGAGATTCCTCAGGATTGACCCTTTGATGTCGCGGTCAATCTCCCAGGGATAAATAATAAAAGCGTCGGTGATTGCTGCAAAATAATCCGGCCTGTTGGTCCCAAACAGATTGCGATAGGGGTTGAAATGTATAACACATGTGTAAGGAAATCCGCCGGCAGCCGTAACACGGTTTTTGACCGAGGTGATCGTCCTGCCCGACCCCCAAACATCATCCATAATCAGAATTCTCTCACCGCTTAGCAGTTCATCCTCTGGAAACATCAAAAAATTTGGCCAGGCTAACAAACGCGGGCGTTCCATCTCCGCAAGCTCACATGGGAAATCCACAGCTGCAATTAATAATTTTTGAATATCCATAGCTTCTGCCAGTAATCCCCCCGGCACAATACCCCCTCGGGAAACCATAATCATGCCATCAAAAGTCAAATCAAATTGTGGGAGCAGATGATCAATTAACTGATCTACATCATTCCAGGTAAGCACTTCTTTTCTTTGTTGCATATCGACGTTCCTTTTATTTTTTTATTGTCGTTCCCATTGCCTGCCGCAAAATGTTCGGGGGAACGGCCTTTGCGGTTTCCCCTGTTTTTCGAGCCTCTTCCACATTCCTGACCCATTGGTAAAGCGCAGTGTGATAAAAACTCCGGGTGTAGGCATTAAAAATATTGCCTGTTGTTATAAAAAACCATGCAATCAACAGCCCAATGCCCGATCCAAGGATGCGCTGCCACGGATCTGACGCCAGGGGATCTATGATAAGAATCGCAACAGTGACCCCAACCAATATGCCTATCAAACTTAAAGCCCACTGCACCAGGCTGCCAACCAGGTCAACTTTAACCAACCCGGGTTGAAATCGAAGTAAGTGATCATCGATCATTTGATTAATGCGCATCACCGCTTCCTTAATATCCCTGTTTTCCACACTAATCACGGGTACCAATAATGTAAATGATGTCAGCCATGCGTGTTGGGATTTGCTTTCAGGCCAAAGCAATTTTCGAAAATGGAAAATAAACCGCATCCCTGGCAAGATCAATGTCAAAGCCAGGATATCCTCCCAATGTTTGAACAATTGCTTATCCTTGGGGCTGCCCTCAATTTGTGAATTTTCCTTTGTAAGCGTTTTGTCACGTTCTTGAAGCTCTTTCGCAGTTTGCAGGTTTTCCTCATTTATTGATATTTCCTCTAAATCACCTGGGTTTTCTTGAAATAATCCAACCATCACGCGACTGGCAGGCTCCCTGGTGATTTCACGCCAGGCGCGGAAACTAAACAGCATAAAAACACCGATCAACCCAATCAGAAACATGCCGACCGGTCGTAAACCCATTAAACCCAGCACCAGCCCGAGGGGTAAAAACCAGATCAATAAAAAAACGAGATTTCCGACCGCAATATACACCCACTGCTCTTGAAGCTGGATCTTTTTAAAAGCAATTGAAAAACTTGCTCTGATGAATCGAAATGCGTAACTAAGGTTTTGCACAAATTTATTCCTGAATTTGAAGATTACTTGACTTCTATTATAACGTGAGCTTGCCCTTTACATGAATAAAAAACATCTCTGAACATTGAAAAACTTATAACAAACTGGAAGGGTCAACTTCAACCATCCAATCCGGCAATTGGCGATCGCGCACGAAGCCGGCAGGGTCATCTCCTCGAAGCACAATTTGCCAACGATATCGTCTAGACAGTCGTTGGAAAAAACACGGTGCCGGGCCAATGATTTCGACAGGTCGGTTTTCCTGTGCGTTCCATGTCCTGAGATGATCTACTAATTCAAAGGCTGCCTTTTCGGCTTTTTGTGAGTCATAGTGACGGTACTCCAATCGAACAAGACGTTTAAAGGGGGGGTATCCCAGGTCTCTGCGATAAGCCATCTCCCGTGAATAAAAACCTGTAAAGTCGTGATTTGCTGCTGATCGGATAGCGTAATTATCCGGCACATAGGTTTGAAGGATCACCTTTCCGCCCAGGGGGCTTCTGCCCGCACGACCAGCAACCTGGGTCAGCACCTGGAAAGTGCGCTCTGTGGCAAGGTAATCCGGCAAGTTCAAGCCCACCTCCGCCAGGATCACCCCAACCAAAGTCACCAATGGAAGGTCCAACCCTTTCGTCAGCATTTGGGTCCCAATCAAGATATCTGCGTTGTGATTGGAAAAATCCATCAAAATACGTTCGTGCGCGCCCTTTGCCCGCGTCGTTTCTGTATCCCATCGAAGTGTTCTGACCCCCGGAAAATTTTGATTAACCAGCTGCTCAACTTTTTCAGTGCCCACACCCAATTGCTTGATATGTTTCCCCCCGCAAACTGGACATGTTTTCGGAATTTTGCGTTGATAACCACAAGTATGGCACAACAATCCTTCCCGAGATCGATGATAGGTCAGCGGTTTATCATCGTGCGGGCATCTGATCACATGGCCGCAATCCCGGCAAAAAACATATGTCGCAGTACCAAGCCTGTTGAGGAAGAGTATTGCCTGCTGACCTGTGTCTAAGACCTCCTGTATCGAAGATTGTAATTCCCTGCTGAAGATGCTGCGGTTTCCGTCCCGCAGCTCCTGGCGCATATCCACAATGGAAACATCGGGCAAACCCAGGTCCGCTGTCGATCCTTCTCCGGGATGAAGGGGGATTTCAATACCCAATCGCCTGGCGTGCTGGGCGATAGCCTCACGATGGGCTAATATTCGTTTAGGCAATTCGAGATAGGTCCAGCTTCCACTGATCGCCCGATAATACTGGGTCACCTGTGGTGTAGCCGACCCAAGGAGTATCATTGCACCTGAAAGACGGGCAAAAGCCACCGCTGTTTTAACACCACGGTAATATGGCTCGCGGTCCGACTGGTCAAAAGACTCATGGTGACATTCATCAACCACAATCAACCCGAGATCTTCCAAGGGCATGAATAATGCGCTGCGAGGGCCAACAATGATGGACAGCTCACCATTCCTTGCCCTGCGCCAGGTGTCATAGCGCTCGCCATCCGATAGTTGTGAATGCATCACGCCGACCTGGCCGGGGAAACGCGATAAGAACCGGTTGACTGTTTGCGGGGTTAATGAAATCTCAGGCACCAAAACAATGGCTCGCTTCCCCATTGCCAGGGTTTCCTTCACAGCCCGAAGATATATTTCTGTTTTACCGGAACCTGTCACGCCATGAAGTAAATAGGGCTTTATTGGAGGATCACCCTCCTCAACCTTTGCTAAACCGGCATGGATTGTCTCCCATACCCTTTTTTGATCTCCCGTCAGCTCGGGAGGATTAACCTGGACAAAACTGGCGTCTTCAAGGGGGTCGCGCCAAACCTGTACCTTAACGATCCTGATCAAACGCAATGCTTCCAAAGCTTTCAAGTCATAATGCTTTGCTCCAGTTTCGGCATAAATCTGTCCTGGCTTGACCAAACCGGGTTGATCTGCCAGCATTTTCAAGATTTCCATGCGTCTATCGTGAACATCGTGGACCCTGCTCAGCGACAGGTCCAGGTCTTCCACTTTTGCCGGGTCTATCGCCAGGCTCACTTTGCGCACGTGCTTTGCTTTAACACGCGGCTCTGGCAGGATAGAATGGGTTTCCACAATACCCCGCCGTGCGAGTTTTCTTAGAGTCCCACGCCATTCAACATGACGAAGCCATGTCTCCATTTGGCGCGCACGCAGGTCACCGCGTTTTTTCAACAAACCAACAATTCGCTTTTCAAGGGGGGAAAGTTCAATTGATTCGGTTTCGATATCCTCCCTGAGATGCACCAATGTGTCCGTACGCTGGCTTAAGCCCGATGGCAGCATCAGGTTAATACATGCACCCAGAGAAGCCAATGTTTCATGTGCCATCCACTTTGCTAGAGCCATCAAGCCGGGTGTTAGTGCCGGTTTCTCATCAACGATTTCTTCCACGGGGCGGGTATCCGCCACTTCAGGAGTCTCAATAAACCTTAATACCAACCCTTGGACGCGTTGTTTACCAAATGGGACAATCACCAGGGATCCCGGTTGAACAATTCCCACCAAATCGGAGGGTAAGTGGTAATGAAAACTATCAGAAATCTGCGGGAGGTTGATCGCAACCTCGACATAAACATGCATATGATGATTTTACCTTGAATAGGAAAATCAATAATCACGGAAGCATGGTAATGCTGACATATTCTGAATAATCTACGAGAGTTCACTGAAAAACCTGTTTATTAAAGGGCTAATTCTGGTAAAATACTCTTGCATGTAAAAATGTCGGCGGAAATTTTGCATCATCAACAATGTAGCAATCCTATCCGTGCAGATTGAAATCGGTCACACGCCGAAACTGAGACCGTGAAGAAATCTATCATTAAGACCCAAACTTATCTGGGTCGGAAAGTTATCTTTTGAGGTTTGATACAATGCCAGTCCCGATTAAGGCTGGTACGGTACTTCGCAGTCGGTATCAGGTCAACAAAATTATCGGTCAGGGCGGTATGGGGTGTATCTACCTGGCTGAGGACCTGCGCCTTGAAGGTCGCCTTTGTGCTGTTAAAGAGGTGGAATATGATCATGCCTTGCCCGAAGAAATGCGCCTTGAGGCACGCAACCAATTCCTGCGAGAGGCGACGATATTGGCGCGTCTGGACCACCCCAACCTGCCAAAAGTCTCAGATTTTTTCTCCGTGCAGGATCGCGATTATCTTGTCATGGATTTTGTGCCGGGCAAAGATTTACGCCAGTTGATCATGGAAGCACGGCAGGAGAAAACCTTTATCCCTGAAGAACAAGTGCTTGATTGGGCAAAACAGATTGCCGATGGTTTAAAATATCTTCATTCTCAAGAAAACCCCATCCTCCATCGCGACATTAAACCAAGCAACCTTAAACTGACTCCCAATGGGCTGGTAAAACTGGTTGATTTTGGGCTGGTAAAAATGCTGGCTCCTGGTGAAGTGACGATCACCATATTGCAAGGTCAGGGCACAGCCTTATATACGCCATTGGAACAATATGGCGGCGATTCAGGTCATACAGATGCGCGCAGTGACATTTATGCCTTTGCAGGAACGCTCTACCATTTACTGACCAATGAACCCCCTGTGAATGTGCGAGATCGTTTTTTGAATCCGAACAGCTTGTCTCGCATTCGAGAGATCAATCCCAATGTCAGTGGGCGAACAGAACGTGCGGTGCATTGGGCTTTACAATTACACCCGGAAGACCGCCCAAAAGATATTGATGCTTTCCTGAAAGCCCTCTTTGTTGAAGACGCCCCCATCACCCAGCCATTTAAGGCGAAAAGGCTACAACCAAAATTAATTCAAAAATCTGAAAAAACCCTGCTTTTTCTGGCAGGTGGATTAATGGTGATCAGCTTTCTCCTTACCTTGTTGAGAAATTTTTAGCCTTCTTCCACAGACTTCAATATGCCATTTTCATCTTTAAAAGGGATCAGCATCCTGAACTTCACCCCCGTTTTTTAAGTGGATAACGTCCAGCAGTTCGCATCCACCAAATTAAAGCCCCTGTCCAACCAATCAACAAACCAACCACAATCACCTCAATAACAAAAAATGTGCCAGATTCCATCATCCAATATTTCGTCCCGCTCGTACCAAGGTTAAGAAAAGTGTAAGCCATCAATCCCCCTATCAGAGCGCACAGCGAAGAGCGCAACCCCCAACGGGGTGACCCCCACCAGTAGAAACCAATCAGATACGTAAAAATACACCCCACTCCCATCACAATCACACCCACAGCCCATTCGCCCAGGGTTGGATAGTTGTTATGCTTTGGCTTCGGAACTGGTGTTGGACTTTGTGTAGCTGTTGGTTCAGGTGTTGGTGAAGCAGTCGACGTGGGGGAAACCAGAGGTGTCGGGGATATTGAAAGGACGGATGTAACCCCTTCTGGGGAAATATTTATTTGAAGGGTTTCAGATTGCAATGCTGGCTCACTGGTTGCGCTGATTTCAAGACCTCCTGCGGTTTCAATCCTATAATTAAAATATGCCACACCCGCAGATGTGGTGGTTTGAAATTGCTGTTTTATCCCAGGCTCACCAGAAATTTGGAAGCTAAACTGCACAACGGTACCATCCGGCACGATATTTTGATTATGGTCATAGATCCGTCCCGTGCGTATGGTGAGGGTATCCCCTACATTAAAAATTGGCAAGGGCGTCGGCTCTGGTGTTTGTGTGACCCCAGGTGTTTGTGTTTGGGCTAATTCAGGTTCTTCTTCAGGTAACACTAATTCAAGGTCAATCACCTGCTCCGGATCCGGAGAAGTAATCGTGATCAAGTCATACCCCACGGCATCCAATGATATGGGCAGCGCACCTGGCGGCACCAATTCTTGCATCAGCACCCGGGCTGCAACATCCAAAAAGGCAGGCATCTGGCTGTAAAGCGCATAATAAGCCGTTAATTTTGTAATATTCGTCGAGTCAAGGTAAATTGGCGTCCCCATCGAAAAAACAATCACTTTTTTCCCTGATAAAAGATCCGGTCGATCAGCTAGGAGTCGTTGTAGTGCATTCGATCCGGGAACATTGGGGTCAATGTCAATCGTATTAAAGATCACCCAATTCGCTGTTTGCAAGTTCTCTAAAAGAAATTCGGGCGTGCCTTCTTCGACGTTATCCAACACATTGACCAGCTGTAAAAAAGTGTAGGAAAAAAGGTTGTGTTCTAAAATCTGCCCCCCTGCCTGCGGTCCGTACAAGTTTAACAAGGCATTCTCCATAGATTTTGTTGTCACCTGGTTATAGGGAGGGCAATTATCACATTGGGAAACCGTTCGGACATCCGTAAAAATAACAATATCCTCATGCCAGGCTGGGGGAGAGGGCAAGATAGTATCAAATTCTTGTGCCGGTGGGCTGATCATGGTGACCGATTCCTGAGCGACCTCAAAGGTTACACTTTCAGAAATGCCCACTTCACTTAAATCAACCTGCGATGGACTCACATTCGCTATGTTAAATTCTTCGTATAGAAGCTCTTTTGCTTTCAGGACTCTCAGCACCGAAGAATCAACCCGTTGTGCAAAGGCGGAATCCTCTCGATACTTTTGTACAAAAAAATCGATAATGGAGACCAGGGTGGTATATGCATCCGGATCGCCCGAGGATCTCAAATTGTTCACATACAGTACATCATTGCCCGCAAGGAGGGCATTTCGTGCAACCGAGAGTGCATCAAAATTGGTCCCGTTGGGGTCAAAAAATCGCTGTAAAGATTCGCTCCCCAAATTATCCGTAAAAACAAGGCCACCCTCATCGCGCCATGCTTGAAATTGGGGCAGTGACATAATTTCCTGTAAGGCATTGGAATCAAAGCTGATCGGGCGTGTTGTTTCACGAATATTCCCCTGGAAACCCTGATAGCGAATGTGCGAAACCATGAGCCCATCCACTCGACCAGGATCGCCATATTCAGGTGTTGTCACTGAAAAATAAGGGGGCAGTTCGATTTGTTTGAGCTGATCGAGCGACTTACGCACGGTAGCGACTTCAAATTCGGGAGAGCGATCAGAATTACCCGTGCCTGGGAAATTTTGTGCAACAATCATCACGCGGTTATCACTGCCTGTGTGCAGCCCGCTGATAAGTGATTTTCCCATTTCCCCCACCCAGAAGGGGTCCCCACCATAGGTGTTCACCCCAAGGGAATTTGCAGCTTCACTGCTTCCCGCTTCAACGACATCAAGATTCGGCCCGAGGAAGAGGTTGATGCCAATACTGCTCAATTCCGATCCTAATACCTGACCAACCTGATTGGCAAGCTCCAAATTCCAGCTCGCACCAATCGACATTTGGGAAGGCATGGGGGTCAGACCTGTCAGGATCTGGTCCCCTGGATAACCGTTGCCAATTTGCTGCATCCCAATCCACAAGGGAATATAGTTTGGAGCATCCTGGTTGCGGACACCCACATTATTTGCCTCGCTGGAAGCGGCTTCCCATGCCAGGTTTTGGAGGGACGCCACCAATGTTTGTGTTTTAGACACCGTATCTTCCGAAGAAAAATTGTTGTTATCCGTTCGAAGGACCACACCCCCAACATGATAATTGGTAACCAGATCATAAATTTGGGTCTCTTCATCAACCGCCATCCCGTCGAATGCCACCAAAAAAAGCTGACCGACCTTTTCTTCAGGACTCATCAACGCCAAAAGCGCCTGTGCATCAGTTTGTGCAGCTGCTTGAGTCGGGACTGCGTTTAATAACAGTGAAAGGAGGATGAATAAAGGGATCAAGGAGCGCCCAATGGGCTTTATTCGAAACATGCCTAAGCCTCCAGAATTCCCCGGGTGTGCTTCGGGTCATTCGTGATGATGCTGTCCACATTTAATGCTGCCAACCGCCTAATTTCTTCGTCTTCGTCAACGGTCCAGACATTCACCTTCCGATTTCGGTCATGCAGGGATGCCACCAGCACCTGGTCCACATCACTGAAATAGGGATGTAAGGCATCAAAATGAAATAATCGCCAAACCCATTTTTTTGCCTGGTTGGGTTGCGTAAGCAGTCCCAGCTCGACTTCGGGCAGTCGTGAATGAAACCGGGGAAGATTAAAGGGATTAAATGAAGAGATAAGTATCGATTCCTCAATTTGATAATTTTTGACCCGTTTTGCGACTTCTATTGGCAAGGAATCAAAAATTGAAGTGTAGTTCTTTAATTCAACATTGATGATAAAGCGTCCGCCAAACTGATCAAAAACTTCTTCTAAGCTTGGGATACTTTGCCCATCCCCCGCGTCCAGTGATTGAATCTCCGCTAGAGTCATTTCTTTCACAAGACCGGATCCATTTGTTGTTCGGTCCACCGTATCATCATGGATGACAACGGGTTGATGATCCTTTGACAGCATGACATCCAGCTCAACACCATCCGCGCCATGATCTAAGGCGAGCTGAAAGGCTGCCATGGTGTTTTCAGGTGCGTGGGCACTGGCGCCACGATGAGCGATGATTTTCGGCATTATTTTCTTCTCCATCTTGGGGGTAATTATAGCATGTCGAAGGCATCCTGGGCACCCAGGACAATAAACCAGGAAACAACTTGCATCTTTTTTCGGCAAAAATACTCATAAAGATGTG
>JAXHUT010000025.1:0-3290 GCA_034189405.1 Chloroflexota bacterium | reverse complement strand
GGGTCAGCCAAGCGCTGGTCGATCAAAGCCTGCGCCCCACCAGCTGCATCAATCACATCCAGGTGCCCCCAGTTGCCGCGCAGTGCTTCACGATAAGCACGCCCATACCCCGTGCTGCCGCGGTAATTGACTTCCAAATAACCGTAACCTCGGCTCGTGAAAAAGGCTGCTTCCAGTTTATAACCGATAGAGACATTGCTGGTCGGCCCACCGTGGATCAACACCATCGCTGGGGGCAAACCCTCCCCTTCAAAGCGGCTGCTGGTTGGCGGTGAATAAATACCATACACGTCTTCCCCATCACTGGAAGTCCAGCTGATTTCATAGGGCGTAGGTAAGTCGCCGTGTGGGATTGATTCGCTTGTGCTGCGCTGGTGAATGGTGAACTTTTCCCCTTTTTTGCTGATCACCCGGGGTGAAATCGAAGGGGCACCCGCGACCACTGCCAAACGCTCGTCTGCGCTCACCGAAGGTTGACTCAACGAAGTATATGGGTGCATATTAACATCTTCTACTTCGCCTGTTTTCACATTGACCTTGCATAAGGTGTTAATGCCTGCCTGTGTTTTTATAAAATAGATGTGTTCATTATCCGCAGACCAAACCTGCACAAGCACACCCTGGATCCAGGCAGGCTTGAGCATGGCTGCACCCGCAACCAGCGTCTTTGAGCTGCCATCCTGTAGGTCGCGTAGGATTAATTGGTCCCACTCACCCTGGTTCTGAACATAACTTAAGTAATGACCATCCGATGAAAAGGCAGGTTGTAAAATCGGGATATCCGCACCCCCAGCCAATTGCTGAACAGCCTGGATCTTTGGCGGTTCACCCTCCAATACCGCATACATCAAGCGGGTGCCGTCCCAGGGCATGTTGGGATGGTCCCATTCCACCCATGCGATCGCCTCGCCGGATGGGTGCCAAACGGGCTGCATGTAAAAGTCAGCGTTTTCAGCCAGCTTCACCGGCCAGTTCTCGCCCTGGGCATCAACAACACCAATCACATCTTTGCCTTCGTAGGTGTGTACAAAAACCACCCAAGTGTTGCCGGGTGAAAGCTGTGGCGCGGCAAGGCTGCCGTATCCGGGTGTAATTGGTGCCGGGAAGCCCGCCCCCAATGGGCGTCGGTATAGGCGCCCGTCTTTGGCAGCAAAAATCACCAGACCGGCTTGCAGGGTGAAGTCGCCGCCGCCATAACCCACGCCGCCCCTGACGTTCTTCTGCCCGGATATCTCATAAGGTGCTTCCCCCAGGGGCTGCGCCATCAAAACACCCTTCCCCGATCGCCCTTCTCGCCACACCAGGGTCTGTCCATCGCTGTCCCAACGGGGATCTGCCAGGCCGGTGGTGGCAGCAATCAACTCGGGGGTGATTTGACTGTCCCACATACCAAAAGCACGTTTTGTCTTTGTTGTTTGATTTCGTTCCGTCATAAAATATTCCTCTCATTTAGTTTCTTTTCTTTAATTGATGAGTCTCCTGAAAAAAGGGAAGACCGCACAATGTGGGTTTTTTAAATTGGATTCATTTATATGTCCTGTAATAAAGCTTTTTCCAGCGCTTGTTTCGGACGATAACCCGTCAGGCGGTTCTGCGGCTTTCCATCCCTGAAAAGGATCACCGTCGGCACCCCCATAATGCCATATTCCATCACCAACTCTGGTGCTGTATCAACATCAAGAGAATAGAAATCCACCTGCCCGGCATAGTGACTCGCCAGCTCAGATAACACCGGCTCAAGCATCTTGCAGGGTCCACACCATGGGGCACCAAACTCAACCAGCACGGGTTTGTCCGCATTGAGAACCCTGGTCGAAAAATCCTCTGCGAGTAATGACTTCAAATCAGACGACATAAGCGCTCCTAATATTTTTGTGAAACGGGTTTGACAAGCCCATCGAGTTAAAGTATCTTAATCAAGGTATATCTAACAGGCACCTTTATTATTATACTATTCGAGCGATCCTATCGTTGACAAATAATATCGAGGAACCATGCAAAGAACAAACTTCTTTAAATTAACCATAGTCATACTCGTCATTATGATCTTATCGGCTTGCCGTCAAAACCCTGCGACAAGCGATTGGGTGAATTTTACCATTGAAGAAGCCCCCGGCTTCGATATCCAATTCCAGGTCCCGCCAGATTGGGAAACCAATGTCACCCTCCCCATGGAAATTGCTGTGGGTCAATGGAAAGTCATCCTAACCCCACCTCGTTGTTCATCTGGGCAGGGCGTTGAATATGAAGAAGATTGCATCACCTTAACCGCGTATATCAAAGGCGAAGCCGAATTTGAAGAGGACGAAGTCCTTACCCTGGTCAGCGATAACATCCCGATAAGTGCGGAAGAACGGGCAGAATCGATCCTGATGGGACAAAACAACTTCGATGTAAACGGGCTGAACCTCCAGCGGTTTAACCACAAAATTTACTCATCAGCGGGCGAAATGCAAATGTCCATCATCTACTTCCAGACAGACTCTGCTTATTACCTCATCATGGCGAATTTCCCTTACGACGAACGTGATGCTGAAACGGCACAGGAGTTCCAGGCGATGCTTGAAAGTATCAAAGTGCTTGATTAAAAAACATTTTTGGCGAGACAATCATTAAAAAACTCTAAACAGATCAACAAAGGTTTGCCAATCTGTCGTTATGATATGATTAAGCACCCAATCAATTCCTCAGAAAGGTATTAAAGGGGAGGATTTTGAAGAACAACCCGAAACTTGAACCGATCCTGGATAAATTAAGAATCACCCGTAAATCCCTACAGTCCGCACAGCATTGGAAACGGGCTAGTTTTAAGGATGTCCCCGCATTGTTTGGGAACGCGATACCCAAATCAGGCTCACACCTGGTGCTGCAAATATTGCAGGGGATCGCGCAAACTGCCCCTTTCCGCTACGTTGATCACAAACCGCTGCGCACCATCACGGCGGAAGGTCGCAAGCGGACTAAAAAAGAAATAATCAGGGACTTAAAAGCCTTAAAATCGGGCGCCATCGGCTGGGGATATCTCACCGCCAAACCCGAATACATCCAATACTTTGAGGATCATCCGGAAATTATTTCCCTATTCGTCTATCGCGACCCGCGCGATCGTTTGATCTCCAACATTTTTTATGCAGTGGATATCTACAAAGGACATGCCCAACACGAGTATTACAACAGCATCCCGATGGAAGAACGCATCAAAACAGAAATTCTCGGCCGAGACGTTGGCGGTCTGGAACACCTACCCAACATTTACGATCACTACGCCCGCTACCTCGGTTGGCTTGACT
>JAXHUT010000249.1:0-6254 GCA_034189405.1 Chloroflexota bacterium | reverse complement strand
CCTACCCCCTGCCCCCTCCCTAAAGGGAAGGGGTTTAAACTCTCTTGCTTTTGAGACAGCCTCGGTTCTAAATTCAATATCTACACCAAGGACTTGAGAAGTGGTATAAAATAAGGCAGAGAAATACATTAAGGTAGCTTTTTATGAACTATGAAAGAAAAACATGGCGCGTGATTGAACACCCCCCGGCGAAAGGTGCCTGGAATATGGCTGTTGATGAAGCCATATTAGAATCAGTTTATTCTGGCGATTCACCACCAACACTCCGGCTTTATGCCTGGCAGCCAGCCTGCCTATCTTTAGGGCATGCACAACCCTATGCTGAAGTCAACACCGAAGCCCTTGCTGCCAACGGCTGGGAGCTTGTCCGACGACCAACGGGCGGGCGGGCAATTCTTCATGTGGACGAGTTGACCTATGCAGTGATTGCGCCTGAGAGAGAACCGAGGGTCAAAGGAGGCGTTCTTGAGAGTTATTTGCGCCTTTCACAGGCTTTGATAGAAAGTTTGAGGCTTTTAGGTCTCTCCCCGCAAGCTGAGGAAAAGAAATCGGGTGGTAAAAAAGGGACGCCCAATCCCGTTTGCTTTGAAGTGCCTTCCAATTATGAGATCACCGTCAATGGCAAAAAACTGATTGGCTCAGCCCAGGCTCGACGCAAAGAAGGCATTTTACAGCATGGCACCCTGCCGCTTTATGGCGACCTTGCTCGCATCATCACTGCCTTGCAATTCCCAAATGAAGCAGATCAATCAAGCGCTAAAGACCGTCTATTAGCACACGCAACAACCGTCGAAAACGAGTTGGGACGAGTTGTCACATGGCAGCAAGCCTGTCATGCCGTCCAACAAGCATTCTCAAAGGTCCTCAATCTCGACCTTGAACCCGAGGATTTGACGGAAAAAGAAATTGAGCGAGCAAAAGCGCTTCAAAAAAACAAGTATGCGCATTCTTCCTGGACAGAACGGATATAAAAATGGATAAATCACATGGTGTTCTTTTAAAATTTATTCACCGTTTCATGTTGGGCATGATCAGCATTCTCCTGTTCACTTCTGCCTGCACACCAACCACCCCTCTCCCGATACAAACAGCGTCACCAACCATTGAGGTGAGATCAACCGCAACACAAACCGTCACGCCACGACCCACGTCGACGCCAACGCTCCCCCCATTAGGTAACGAGGGGAACCCCATCACCATCGGCTTCGTCCTCAAGCCAGAGGAAACATCATCCATCGAAGCTGCTGAGGACATTGCCTTCCTGATTGGGCAGAATACCGGCTATAGCATTGAAAGCACTTTTTATCCAGACTTCCAGAGCCTATCAGCAGCGGTCATCAACGGCGATGTTGACCTTTTCTGGCTGAAACCATTGGAATACATCTACCTGAACTGGGAAGGTGCTGCACAAGTTCTACTCTTAACCAACCACCTTGGGGTTTACGCCTATGGCGTTCAATTCATGGCAAATCTCGATCGCGGGTTCACCAGCTATTATGATCCTGAAGTCAATGCAAGCACCGGCGATCCGGTTGCAGCCTTGCAACAATTTGCGGGTACGCGACCCTGTTTTACCGAAGAGAATTCTCTACCCGGTCATCTTTTACCAATCGGTCTTCTTTCAAATACAAGCACGCCCACACTCGACCCGGTATTTACCTGTAGTTACGATGCTGTTATTCGGGCATTGTACATCCAAGGCATTTGTGATTTCGGTGTCGGTTATGCATTAACCGGAGACCCTCGAACATCCAGCGGCGTATTACAGGATATTCCAGAGGCCCAGGAAGAGGTGATCATCATCTGGCAGTCAGACGGGATCATCCCAAATATAAATCTCTCGGCCGCGCCTGACCTCCCTCTCGATATCAGCTACAAGCTGCAGGAAGCCATTTTGGACATCCCGGACACACCAGAAGGTTTGACATTGATCAGCACAGCCTTAAATTATGAAGTGGAAGCACTCAAAACTATTGAAGACACCTTCTATAATCCACTGAGAGCAGCCATTGTCCCATTAGAATTAGATCTTCAAGAACTCACCTGGCAAGAGACAAATCCATGAAATCCATCCAAGATATTCTTCGTACGGGTTTTCACGTCATCATTTACCTAGCTTTTGCTGCTTTTTTTATCATCGGCATACTGCGGGTCGCCATGCTGCTCCATGCAAAAGGCAAAACCTATCTGGCAGAAACTGTGCCGCAATCCCCTGCAGCCCTTGTTCTGGGTGCGGGATTAAATCGCGACGGTACCCCCGGCCTGGTCCTTCAAGATCGCGTCCGTACTGCTTCAGATTTGTATTTTTCTGGTAAAGTTGAAAAGATATTAATGAGTGGGGATAACACCTCTGAAAATTATAACGAACCAGGTGCTATGAAGGACTTTGCGATTGAATTGGGTATCCCTGAAGAAGATATTGTGCTCGATTTTGCTGGCAGGCGCACATACGACAGCTGTTACCGTGCAAAAGCAATATTCGGCCTTGAAAAACTAACGCTTGTCACACAAGCCTATCACCTGCCGCGTGCGCTGTTGACCTGCAATGCCCTTGACATTGACGCGGGCGGTGTTCCGGCAGACGATGCAAATTACCGCCGCAGCAGTTATACGTTCTGGTGGGTGCGTGAAATATTGGCATCCATCAAAGCTTATTGGGATATCTATATTGGACATCCTCAACCGATATTAGGTCAACCAGAACCGATTTTCGAATAACCTTACACCCTAATAAATTTTACAACCAATTTGGCATCAAAGTTGCAAGAAAAGGAACAGATGATGAACAGAAATAACGCATTGGCAATTGTTAATAAATACGTAAAGAATCCCAATCTGGTCAAGCATATGCTGGCTGTCGAAGCAGCCATGCGTTTTTATGCCCGAAAATACGGTGAAGATGAAGAAAAATGGGCTGTTGCCGGTTTGCTCCACGACTTTGATTGGGAAATTCATCCCACCATGGAAGAACATCCCCTGGCAGGAGAACCGCTTTTACGCGACCATGGTGTTCCGGAGGAAATTATTCGTGCAGTGCTCAGCCATGCTTCCCATACAGGGATCCCAAGAGAGACTTTGATGGAAAAAGCGCTTTTTGCCTGTGATGAGATCACAGGATTAATCACAGCCGTTGCCCTTGTTCGCCCATCCCGTGCGCTATATGACCTTAAGGTCAAGTCTGTCAAGAAAAAATGGAAGGACAAATCCTTTGCAGCCGGTGCAGATCGGGAAGAAATGGAACAAGGGGCTGAGGAACTGGGCGTTGACCTATGGGAACACGTTGCTAATGTGATTAAAGCCATGGACTCCATTGCAGAAAGTCTGGACCTGGCAGGCCAACCCGAAGAAGAGGAAAAAGGATAATATTATGTCACTTACCGGTAAAGGTTATTATATTTGGAAAGTAAAATTTTGCGAAAATGGCGACCCGGATCGCATCATTGCGCTGGCAAAACAAGCAAATTTATCCCATGTATTGGTTAAAGTCGCAGATGGCGCTTTCCCTTATAACATTGATAATAATACCGGTTTTGACTATGCTCGAGCGGTTGTCAAAAAACTACAGGAAGCCAATATTACGGTTTGGGGTTGGCATTTTGTTTATGGGAGCTATCCAGATCAGGAGGGTGAAATCGCAGTAAAAAGAACACTCGAACTGGGTCTGAATGGCTTTGTTGTCGACGCAGAAAGTGCCTATGAAACCCCCGCCAAGGCACCAGCAGCCAGCCAATATATGAACATCCTGCGAAGTAATCTCGGAAGCATCCCCATTGCCCTGAGCTCATTCAGGTATCCTTCCTATCATGCCAGGTTCCCCTGGAAAAATTTTCTTGAACGGTGTGATTACAACATGCCCCAGGTTTACTGGATCCATGCGCATAATAATGCAGGAGAACAACTTCAACGCTGTGTCAATGAATTTAAAAATTTACACCCCTTCAGACCTATCATCCCCACGGGACCAGCTTACAAAGAACATGGATGGGTTCCTTACGAGAGTGAAATCATTGAATTTATGCAGGTGGCAAAGAAATTAAATCTTCCAGCAGTTAATTTCTGGTACTGGGAAGGCTGCCGTCGAGACACCCCACAATTTTGGGAACTGGTGAAAAATTTTCAATATAACGCTTCTGTTCAGCAAGCAAGTATTCCTGAGCGTTATGTGAGCGCATTAAATACCAGAAACCCTAACAATGTCATCGATTTATATGCCGATAACGCAATCCATATTCAATCAGATGGCGCTGTTCAAGGGCGTGAATCCATCTTGCAGATGATTGATTCGATGATGAATAATTACCCAAATACCAATTTTACCTTGCTCAGCCAAACCCACGAAAATAATATTTACAGCTTTCACTGGCAAGGTTTAAACAACGAAGATACAACTGTAGAAGGGCGTAATACGATTGGTTTGTCAAATGATAAGATCAATTTTCATTACGCCTACGTCAAGCCAGTTCAAATTTAAATCCGGCTAATCGAGTTTATCTAAAACATAAATCATATCCTGGGGGATGGTCATTTCAAGGATTTCATCACCGGATTTGACCTCAATGATCTCATCACCTTTTTGCATACGATTGCAGCTTGGGGCATCCGTAACACGAACAAGGCGGCTGGCTGCCTTCAAAAAGTGCAATACGCCGTTATGGGTCAATAATCCAAACATCATCCCAACCACATATTCTTTATCGCGTAATTTCCAGGTAATCACACCGTAACCATTTCGTCCTTGTGTCGGAAATTCATCGGGTGAAATTCTTTTCGCTTTACCGTAATTTGTAACGAGGAGCACCTCACCCCGACGGGTGGCAACACAGGCACCCACAACAAAATCATTGCCGCGCAGTTTAATCCCCCCAACACCTGCTGCGATAAGCCCCATTGGTCGGGCATCTTCCTCATTAAATCGGATGCCCATGCCATTTCTGGTCGCAAGGAGAACATCCTCCCCACCTTTTGTGAATACGATTGTACAAAGGGCATCATCATCATTTATTTTTGTTAAAGTTAGCAAATTTGCTGAAGGACCCGGCAGTTCGCTTAACAGGGATCGCTTGATCATTCCTAAGCGGCTTACACTGATGAAATACCCGTCTTCTTCTTCTGTTTCGGCCGGAATAGAGAACAAATTGATCAACAAGTGATTTTCTGTCAGCGGCGAAATCATCGAAATCGGGGCACCCTTTTCCGGCGATTTTGCGACTGGCAATGCATGAACAGATAAAGCTGCGGCTTCCCCATTTTCCGCAACGACATAAATCGTCTGGTGTGTGGTTGTTCTCAATAACAATTTCGGTGCATCCACGCCCCACTGCCTGAAGGATTTATCTTCATCTGTTCGGGCTATCCGGTTATCACGGGATACCGCTACCCAAACGGTCTTTTCTGGCATCACATCTGCCGTGGTTACCAGGTCAACCGCTGTTTCCCCCGCATCCATTTGAATGATCTGAGTCCGTCTTGGGTCAGCATATCGTTCACGGACAGACTTCAGCTCCTCAATGATAATGGTCCGCATCCTTTTTGGTGAGTGCAAAAGAGCGTTTAATGCCTTTATCCGTTTACTAACTTGTTTATATTCATCATCAATTTTTCTGCGTTCCAGGGCAGCCAAACGACGCAGCGGCATGTCTAAAATTGCCTGTGCTTGAACCTCATCCAGGTTAAACTGCCGCATGAGATTAGTGCGAGCGGTCTCCACCCGCTGTGATCGTCGGATCGTGTCAATGACATCGTCTAAATGCTCAAGGGCGATTTTATAAGCTTCAAGGATATGCTGACGTTCTTCTGATTTGCGAAGTTCATATTCACTTCGACGTTTAACAACTTCTATACGATGATCAAGAAAAACTTTCAAAGCTTGTTTGAGACTTAATTTATGGGGTTCACCCTTGACCAATGCCAGCATATTGATCCCAAAAGTGCCCTGCATTGTCGTCCGTTTGTAAAGCAACTTCAGGATAGAATCCGGATCTGCAGATTTATTCAACTCAATCACAATCCGCATGCCTTGCCGATCGGATTCATCTCGTAAGTCACTCACCCCTTCGAGTGCCCCATCACGAACAAATTCAGCAATCTTCTCGATCAATGATGCTTTATTCGTCATGTAAGGCAATTCGGTAACAATGATGCGCTTACGTCCCCGATTCATATCTTCCAACCGAACCCGGGCACGCATGCGAACACGCCCTTTACCGCTGCCGTAGGATTGAGCAAGGGTTTCAGTACGATCATCCGTGATTATC